>CAYFLF010000350.1:0-1531 GCA_964343725.1 uncultured Bordetella sp. | reverse complement strand
AAAAAGGGCCCGAACGGGCCCTTTTTAACTAAAACCAAAAGTATGGCGTTTTACGCTTTGACCGCTTCAGCAGCCTCTTGGTACTCAGCAATCTGATCGAAGTTCAAATACTTGTAGATCTTGCTGCCATCTGCATTGATGACACCCATATCGGCCAAGTATTCAGCCTGCGTTGGAATGCGTCCGAGCTTCGAGCAAATGGCCGACAACTCAGCAGAGCCCAAATACACCTGCGTGTTTTTGCCCAAACGGTTGGGGAAGTTGCGGGTGCTGGTTGACATCACCGTGGCGCCTTCTTTCACCTGTGCTTGATTGCCCATGCACAAAGAACAGCCTGGCATTTCCATGCGCGCGCCAGCGTTGCCAAACACGCCATAGTGGCCTTCTTCTGTCAGTTGCTGGGCGTCCATTTTGGTGGGTGGTGCCATCCACAATTTGACGGGAATATCGCGTTTGCCTTCGAGCAATTTCGATGCGGCACGGAAGTGGCCGATATTGGTCATGCATGAACCGATAAACACTTCGTCGATCTTGGCGCCAGCGACATCGCTCAATGTTTTGGCGTCATCGGGGTCGTTCGGGCAACAGACGATAGGCTCTTTGATCTCGTTCATATCGATCTCGATCACCTCGGCGTATTCAGCGTCTTTGTCCGCTTGCAACAACTTCGGATTAGCCAACCACGCTTCCATCGCTTGGATACGGCGTGTGATGGTGCGTGCATCGGCATAGCCTTGGGCGATCATGTTCTTGAGCAACACGATATTGCTGTGGATGTATTCCATGATCGGCTCTTTGTTCAAGTGCACGGTACAACCCGCAGCACTGCGCTCGGCTGACGCATCGGCCAACTCAAACGCTTGCTCCGCTTTCAAATCAGGCAAACCTTCGATCTCGAGAATGCGGCCAGAGAAAATGTTTTTCTTGCCTTTTTTCTCTACGGTCAACACGCCTTTTTTGATGGCATACAAAGGAATGGCATGCACCAAGTCGCGCAAAGTCACGCCAGGTTGCATCTTGCCTTTGAAGCGAACCAAGACGCTCTCAGGCATGTCCAAAGGCATCACACCGGTGGCAGCAGCAAACGCGACCAAGCCAGAACCCGCAGGGAACGAAATACCAATCGGGAAACGGGTGTGGCTATCGCCACCTGTGCCCACAGTGTCTGGCAACAACATACGGTTGAGCCAAGAGTGGATGATGCCGTCACCGGGCTTCAAACTGATACCGCCACGGTTGCTGATGAACTCAGGCAACTCGTGGTGCATCTTGACGTCCACGGGTTTGGGATAGGCGGCCGTGTGGCAGAAAGATTGCATCACCAAGTCGGCACTAAAGCCCAAGCATGCGAGGTCTTTCAACTCGTCGCGCGTCATAGGGCCTGTGGTGTCTTGTGAACCCACCGATGTCATGCGTGGTTCGCAATAGGTACCAGGCAAAACGCCCTGACCTTCAGGCAAGCCGCAAGCACGACCGACCATTTTTTGCGCCAAGGTGAAGCCTTTGCCGTGGCCTTTTGGTACAGCAGGCA
>CAYFLF010000349.1:1326-1576 GCA_964343725.1 uncultured Bordetella sp. | reverse complement strand
CACTTTTTGTTTCGCTTTTGCTTCGGCCGCCTTCTTTTGCTCCTGGTATTTGAACTTGCCGTAGTCCATCAAACGACACACAGGGGGCGTCGCAGTGGCTGCAATTTCAACCAGATCCACATCCAACTCGCCAGCCATGCGCAATGCATCAGCCAAGCTCACAATGCCCAAAGGCTCGTTGTCAGGACCAGAAAGACGAATTTCGGGAGCGGAAATCTCCCGGTTAAGGCGGTGTTTGCGTTCCTCGCGT
>CAYFLF010000349.1:0-1316 GCA_964343725.1 uncultured Bordetella sp. | reverse complement strand
CGCTGCAACAGCGCCATGCCAATTTCTTGGTGCGTGATCTCACGACCGCGAAAACGCAGCGTGATCTTGCATTTATCTCCATCATCCAAGAAGCGCTTGATGTTGCGCACTTTGATGTTGTAGTCACCATCGTCTGTACCGGGGCGGAATTTCACTTCCTTGACCTCGATCACTTTTTGCTTCGCTTTCGCTTCGGCCGCCTTCTTTTGCTCTTGGTATTTGAACTTACCGTAGTCCATCAAACGACACACAGGGGGCTCAAAAATCAAAAAACAAACCGACACCCTTGTGCAACGCACAACTCTAGGCAGTTTCAAAAAAGAAATCAGCGTTTGAGAGCGATGTCTGAAGCGATTCTTTCGCAGAAGGCTTCAAGAGACATGACACCGAGGTCAAGATTGCCTCGAGCGCGCACGGCGACGGCGCCAGCTTCCCGCTCTTTGTCGCCAACGACCAAGATATAGGGGAGCTTTTGCATTGAATGCTCGCGTATTTTATACGTGATTTTCTCGTTCCGGAGGCCTAAATCGACCCTAACCCCTTGATTTCGAAGCGTTTTTGCAACTTCTTGGGCATATTCGGCCTGCGAATCGGTGATATTGAGCACCGAAACTTGGCTTGGTGCCAGCCAAGTGGGCGGCCTAGCGCGTCTTTCAGGGTGTATTCGATTTTGGGACCATAAAAAGCGCCATCGCCCTCAGCGATCACAAACTCACAACCCGAGTCACGCAAGCTGTCCATCAAAGCTTTTTCTGCTTTGTCCCACAGCTCGTCCGAGCCAATGCGCGCTTCAGGGCGGGTAGACACTTTGTACAAGATGTCGGTGAAGCCAAAGTCGGCGTACACCTTTTTGAGCACCTTGGTGAACACATCACACTCGGCCAAGATTTGGTCTTCCGTACAGAAGATGTGGCCATCGTCTTGCGTGAATCCACGCACACGCATGATGCCGTGCAAGCCGCCCGAGGGCTCATTGCGGTGACACTGACCAAACTCACCGTAACGCAAAGGCAAATCGCGGTAGCTCTTGATGCCTTGCTTAAAGATCAAGATGTGGCCGGGGCAGTTCATGGGCTTCAAAGCGTAGTCACGCTTTTCAGACTCGGTGGTGAACATGTTGTCGCGGTACTTGTCCCAGTGCCCTGTTTTTTCCCAGAGCGACTTGTCGATGATTTGGGGACCTTTGACTTCCAAGTAGCCGTTGTCACGGTAGACCTGACGCATGTACTGCTCGATGTTTTGCCAAACGGTCCAGCCTTTGGGATGCCAAAACACCAAGCCGGGCGCATGCTCGTCGATGTGAAACAAATCCAGCT
>CAYFLF010000348.1:0-1577 GCA_964343725.1 uncultured Bordetella sp. | reverse complement strand
GTCAAGAACGCAGTGTTTTATATGAGGCGCGAGGTGCAGTGGCACTCGTCACACTTAATCGACCGCAAGCTCTCAATAGTTTCACGCGCCAAATGCATAGCGACTTATGGTCTGCATTGGACCGTGCTGAAGCAGATTCAACAATACGTGCCTTGGTGATTACAGGCGCTGGGCGTGGTTTTTGCGCTGGCGCTGATTTGTCAGAATTTGATTTCGCACCAGGCCCTGATTTAGTCAAACGTGCAGACCCTGGCCCTGTGATCGACCAAGCTTTTAATCCCACCGCGCGTCGTCTGCAAAATTTGCGTGTCCCCACCATCGCGGCTGTCAACGGTGTGGCTGCTGGTGCGGGCGCTTCGCTGGCGATGTGTTGCGATATCGCGATTGCTGTGCCTAGCGCGAGTTTTATTCAGGCATTTAGCAAAATCGGCTTGATACCAGATGCTGGGGGCAGTTGGTTGTTGGTGGAACGCTTGGGGTTGGCGCGTGCCATGGCCTTGGCAATGACAGGCGACAAACTGACTGCTGACAAAGCCAAAGAGTGGGGTTTGATTTGGGACGTTGCCCAAGACTGTGTTGCCGAAGCTTTGGCATTGGCCGAGCGCTTGGCTGTGATGCCCACTAAAGCCTTGGTAGCCACACGCCATTTGTTGCGTGATGCAGGTATGCGCACATTGACCGAGCATTTGGATGTTGAGCGTGACACCCAATCCGCCTTGGGTCGTACGCATGATTACATCGAAGGCGTAAACGCGTTCTTGCAAAAGCGTGCGCCCGCATTTAAAGGCGAATAAGCGAGATGGATACTCAAGCCCAAACACTTGCCACACAAGTTGGCAAAACCATGTATGCGGTCGATACGGCTACCAAAGACACCATGGGTATTACGCTAGAGGAGTGCGCGCCCGGACGCGCCACCATGCGTATGGAAGTCAAGCCTCTGCATCTCAATGGCCACCAAATCTGTCATGGTGGTTTTATTTTTACATTGGCTGATTCCACATTTGCATTTGCGTGCAACAGCTACAACAAGGCTGCTGTGGCTGCGGGTTGCAGTATTGAATTTTTAAAACCTGCGCATCTGGGTGATGTATTGACTTGCGTAGGCATTGAGCAGACCTTGTCAGGCAGACACGGTATTTACGATATGCGCGTGACGAATCAACACGGTGACACGATTGCGATGTTTCGTGGCAAGAGCGCACAAATACAAGGCACGGTGATTCCAACATGAGCCAAGCATCATTTCCACTCGACCCTATAGAAAAAGCCAGCATCGATGAGTTGCGTGCTTTGCAACTCAAACGCTTGCAAGCCACTTTGCAACATGCGTATGCCAATTCACCTGCCTATCGCGCAAAGTTTGATGCGGCAGGTGTGCATCCAGATGACTGCAAAAGTTTGCAAGACTTGGCAAAGTTTCCTTTCACCACCAAAGCCGATTTACGCGACAACTACCCGTTTGGGATGTTGGCGGTTCCGCGTGCGCAATGTGTGCGCATCCACGCCTCAAGCGGTACGACAGGCAAACCTACGGTCGTCGCCTATACAAAAAATGATGTGGATATGTGGGCCGA
>CAYFLF010000347.1:0-1604 GCA_964343725.1 uncultured Bordetella sp. | reverse complement strand
CTCTACCAGCAGCCTGGAAGCGAATCGGCTATCAGCCAATTTGACAAAGACGATGTCGAGGCTGCAGGTTTGGTGAAGTTTGACTTCTTAGGTCTGGCAACGCTCACGATTTTAGAAATTGCGCGCCAGTTCATCCAAGTGCGACACAAGGGCCAAGAAAATTTTGCATTTGAAGATATCCCACTCGACGATGGTGCGACATACCGTTTGTTCCAAGAAGGAAAAACAGAAGCTGTTTTCCAGTTTGAAAGTCGCGGTATGCAGGGCATGTTGCGTGATGCACGCCCAACGCGCCTTGAAGATTTGATTGCTTTGAATGCGTTGTACCGACCTGGTCCGATGGATTTGATTCCAAGCTTCGTTGCCCGTAAACACGGACGTGAAAAAGTCGAGTACCCACATCCCTTGGTCGAAAGCATGTTGTCTGAGACCTACGGCATCATGGTCTATCAAGAGCAAGTGATGCAAACGGCACAGATTCTGGGTGGTTACTCGCTTGGTGGTGCTGACTTGTTAAGACGCGCAATGGGTAAAAAGAAGCCCGAAGAAATGGCCGAGCACCGTGAAATTTTCCGTAAAGGTGCGGCAGGTAACAACATCCCTGCAAACAAAGCCGACGAAATCTTTGATTTGATGGAGCGTTTTGCTGGCTACGGTTTCAACAAATCACATGCGGCGGCTTATTCTTTGCTGGCCTATCACACCGCATGGGTCAAGGTGCACTACACCGCTGAGTTCTTCTGTGCCAATATGACGGTAGAGATGGACAACACCGACAAGCTCAAAGTCTTGTATGAAGATGCGCTCAAGATGGGGATGAGTTTCGAAGCCCCCAATATCAATCGCGGCACGCATAACTTTGAACCTATCTCGGATAAAACGATTCGCTATGGTTTGGGTGCTATCAAAGGTTCAGGTGCGCAAGCCATCGAGGCCATCGTGGCTGCTCGCGAGAAGGGCGGTGCTTTCACGAGTTTGTATGACTTTGCTCGCCGTGTGGATCGCACAAAATTGAATAAACGCACGGTGGAAGCTTTGATCAAAGCAGGTGCTTTCGATTGTCTTGATTTAAACCGAGCCTCTTTATTGGCCAGCGTAGACCGCTCGTTTGACTTTGCATCTGCCAATGAAGCGAATGCGAACCAAGGTGGATTGTTTGACATGGGAGACGACACCCATGGTTCTAGTCTGCAAGAGCCTGACTTGGTGAGCGCCCTGCCTTGGGGAGTGAAAGAGCGATTAACCCACGAAAAATCTGCGCTAGGGTTCTATCTGTCGGGCCATTTATTCGATGAAGTGGATCGAGAGGTCAGGCACTTTGTCAAAACGCGTATTGATGATTTGATGGATTCTCGCGATGCTCAATTACTCACCGGTATTGTGAGCGACATGAAAACGATCAATGGCCAACGCGGTAGATTGGCGATTTTTAAGCTTGACGATAAATCCGGGGTGATTGAAGCCACAGTAGACGAAGCGACCATGAACACCTACCGCCATTTATTGCGTGAAGATGAATTGGTGATCGTGATGGGCAAAGTTCAAAATGACCGATTCTCAGGCGGTTTGCGCTTATCGATTAACCAAGTATGGGACTTAAACCA
>CAYFLF010000346.1:0-1618 GCA_964343725.1 uncultured Bordetella sp. | reverse complement strand
CCGCCCCAGGTTTTTGCGTTCTGCTGAACGATGGTGTCAATGGGGTGCCATAGGGCGTAATTCATTCCATATGCCGCAAACTCATAGATCGTATTGCCGCTGCGAAATGTCGTTTTGTTGGCAACACGTTGCGCGTCCACATCGCGACGACGGTTTGCGTCTTCTCGATAGGGATACACACTGGTGTTGTTTGCTCCCTTGCTGCTATTGGCTATCGAAGGGTCACTCTCCAATTCCGCCAAAGTGAGGTAGCCCGGCAATTGCGTGCGACTTCTCACACTGGCCACATAAAACCTAGATTCCACATCGCGGTCGAGTTTGACGCCGAAATTTCCTATGAATTTTTGATTCTCCATTTTGGAGTGGTCTCTAAATCCATCTTGCATGGTTTGAGAGCCTGCAACGTAGTAGTCCCATGCAGGGTTATTTTTGGAATCTGTTTTGCTAGCGCCAGCCGTACTTCCAAATACTTTGTTGTAGCCAAAGCTTCCAAGTTCGACGCGCGCCAAGCTGCCCTGTTCGCTCTGCCCAGTGGGCGTCACGAAATTGATGGCACCGCCCAGTGTTGTCGCGCCATATGTCGTGGCATTCGGGCCTCGTAAAACTTCTACATAGCGCGAAGCATTCGGATCCACAGTCTGCATATCAAAAAATCCATCGGCATAGTTGATGGGTATGCCGTCTTGCAACACTTTGATTCCAAAGCTATGGTAGGTACGGCTTAGTGCAGAACCACGCATTGAGATGCGCGCCTCTTCTGAACCAAATCGGTCTTGAATGAAGACGCCAGGCGCCAAACCCAAACTATCGCTCCAAGTAGATTGCCGACCTTCTCGCACTTGATTTAAATCTACGATAGATGCGCCGCCTGGAATTGTTTTAACGTAATCTTTCGCAGCATCTATGGAGTTCTGCGTGATCGACTCTGATTTGCCAATGACAAGCACTGTCTCGATAGGATCTACATGCATAGTTTGCGCATTGACTGCGCTTTGGCCTATGCAAGGCAACAAGGCAAGCAAGCCTAGCTGTATCAACTTTTCTTTATCCATCTGAACTACCACCCAAAATCCAGCGAGTCACCAACATGGCGTTGGCAACCGCCCAAAGAAGCACAACGCCTATGCGCTATGCCCGCTTAAGGTTCAA
Organism: uncultured Bordetella sp.; assembly: GCA_964343725.1. Lineage (GTDB taxonomy): Bacteria > Pseudomonadota > Gammaproteobacteria > Burkholderiales > Burkholderiaceae_C > Limnohabitans. The sequence goes on along the minus strand of CAYFLF010000346.1, from coordinate 469 downwards.
AGATGGAAAGTAGGAGGTCCGCGTGAAGGGAGTGGCGGCGCAGTAAGAGACGCAATGTGTGCTGCCACATGAGTCAACAACGCATGCGAGAGAGGGGAAGCATGCGTAAGCGACGTATTAATGGCTAACGGAGGCGCAATCATGTTGGCGCACAAAGGGCAATCCAGAGTAGGCGATGCAGACTTCCCGCCATCGTCATCACCTTGCACCACCAATTTCATGCTACCGGTGCTGGTACACACCATGTCCATGGCTTTGGGTTGCACCATGGGAGAAGCAATGGCCACACCTACCGACAAGGAAAACCACACCAGCACGAAGCGGATGATGTGGGTGGTGTTGCGCCAATATTGCATGTCAACAATTATAAGTCTGCAAGACTTACGCCTTGATTGCGCTAAGTGCGTTACTCACGCTTTTTGCAAAGGTGCAATTTTTTGATCGATTGCACCAAATACGCTTTGTCCAT
>CAYFLF010000345.1:0-1654 GCA_964343725.1 uncultured Bordetella sp. | reverse complement strand
GCGCCTTTTTCTTGTAAAAACTCGGCTCGCTGAAAACCTTCAGGCAGTGTCACGCGAACCGTGCTTTCAATCACACGCGGTCCGGCAAATCCGACTAAGGCCTTGGGTTCGGCAATGACGACATCCCCTAAGAATGCAAACCCTGCTGAGACACCACCCATAGTGGGGTCTGTCAACACGCTGATATAGGGGAGGCCTTTTTTTGCCAAGCGCGTGAGAGCGGCATTGGTTTTAGCCATTTGCATCAAAGAGAGCAATCCTTCTTGCATGCGGGCACCGCCCGTAGCGGTGAAACACACAAACGGAACTTTTTGTTCAATGGCGGTATGCACACCGCGGACAAATCTCTCGCCCACGACAGAACCCATGGATCCACCCATAAAGTCAAACTCGAAACAGGCGGCTACTAAATTGATGCTATGGACCGCACCACCCACCACCACCAATGCATCGGTTTCACCAGTATTGGACATGCCTTCTTTTAAACGCTCTGGGTATTTGCGACTGTCCTTGAATTTCAATGCATCGACTGGGACCACCTCTTGGCCAATTTCGTAGCGACCTTCCGCATCTAAAAATGCATCAAGTCGTGCTCTGGCACTGATGCGCAGGTGGTGATTGCAACTGGGGCAAACGTTTTGGTTTTGCTCTAAATCGCTCTTATAGAGAACAGTTTCACAACTAGGACATTTAACCCAGACGCCTTCAGGGACGCTGCGGCGGTCTGAAGGATCTGTGTGTTGAATTTTGGGAGGAAGAAGTTTTTCGAGCCAACTCATGGGTGGTTCCTTGGTAATGTCTTATGCATCGAGTGCGACTCGAATGCCATGGATAAATTCTCGCACGCTGGCAATTTCATGTCCCTTGGGCGCTGCTTCAAGCAATTGGATGATGCGCGACCCAATGACCACTGCATCTGCCACACGACCAACGGTTTGTGCAGTGGCCGCATCGCGGATACCAAAACCCACGCCCACAGGAATATGCACATGCTTGCGAATGCGCGGCAACATCGCTTCCACTGCATCGGTATCGAGATGCCCCGCGCCGGTAATGCCTTTGAGCGAGACGTAATACACATAGCCACTTGCCACACGCGCCACTTGTTCGATACGGGTATCAGTGCTCGTAGGGGCCAACAAGAAGATCAAATCCATGTTGTGCGCGCGCAAGGTGGCGGCAAAGTCTTCGCATTCTTCTGGCGGGTAATCCACGATCAATACGCCGTCTACGCCGGCAGTAGCTGCATCTTTGACAAACGCATGTTTGCCGTGCTGTAGGTCATAACACTCCACAGGGTTGGCGTAGCCCATCAAAACGACAGGGGTGGTGGTGTCTTTTTGGCGGAAGACTTTCACCATATCTAGCACGTGAGACATGCCGATACCCAAACGCAACGCAGCCTCACCTGCTTTTTGAATCACGGGGCCATCTGCCATCGGGTCACTGAAAGGAACACCGAGTTCGATGATGTCTGCACCCGATTCCACCATGCCATGCATCAGAGCAGGGGTGATGTCAGCGTGCGGAAACCCCGCCATGACATAAGGAATGAGCGCTTTGCGCTTTTGTGCCTGCAGCGTATCGAGCGTTGTCTTGATGCGGCTCATAGCTTGGCCCCTTGCAAAGTGGCGAGGGAGACAACTTGTTCGCT
>CAYFLF010000344.1:0-1661 GCA_964343725.1 uncultured Bordetella sp. | reverse complement strand
GGGTCATCAGGGCGACTGATGAGCCAACTGTAAAAAGCCCAACATGCAGTGGCAAACAAAATATACACATCGCCGATGACTAACTCCACATTGGCAAGTGCACGCCAATCGCCTCTGCTTAGCACCAGCAATACCCCTGCGATGGACATCACAGCCCCCATGATTTGTTGCAAGCGAATAGTTTGTTTGAAAAAGAATGCGCCAATCGCCAACATAAAAATCGGTGTGCTCGAGGCTACTAAGGTCACATTGATAGGGCTAGAAGTTTGGAGGGCAAGGTATTGAAAACTGTTGTAACAACCAACACCCAAAAAACCCAAAACTGCATAACGTTTCCATTTTGACCACAGCGGGCTATCGCGATACAAGACCTTGTGCGCCATAGGAAGTAGTAACAAAAATGCCAATGCCCAGCGCAAAAAATTTAGCGTCAAGGGTGAAATAAGCTCATGCACCAAGCGCCCAGTGATGGCATTTCCGGCCCATAACAAAGGTGGAACCAACAGCAAAATGGCAGCGCGCGTTGTCAACGCCGTGTTTGAAGTGCTTTGAACAGGATCGGAAGAGGTATCAGACATTAGGGTGAGACTCTACCCGAGGTGATTAAACCTATGTGACAACTCGGAAACCACTTTCATGGCAGGATATTGCACGTTAAAAATTATGGATCCCTAAGGAGTACCCCACATGAGCAAAGCAGTCATCATTGAAAAAAACGGCGGACCTGAAGAACTCAAAATCGTCGATGTCACCGTCGGACAACCAGGCGCAGGCGAGATTCGCATTCGTCACAAAGCGGTTGGATTGAATTTTATTGATGTATACCAACGTACCGGTCTTTATCCTTTCCCCATGCCTTTGCGTCTGGGCATGGAAGCTTCAGGCATTGTGGAGGCGGTAGGCGAAGGCGTGACCCATCTCAAAGTAGGTGATCGCGCTGCGTATGCCAGCCAACCCCCTGGCAGCTACTGTGAAGAACGTGTGATGCCCGCTAAAACGGTTTGCAAATTGCCCGATGCGATTTCTTTTGAAACTGGCGCGGCCATGATGCTCAAAGGTCTAACCGCGCAGTATTTGTTGAAGCGTACCTTGCCACAAGGTGGTTTGCATAAGGGCGATTTCATCTTGTTCCACGCAGCAGCAGGCGGTGTCGGTTTAATTGCCTCTCAGTGGGCAAATGCTTTGGGCTATCAACTAATTGGCACAGCGGGAAGTGATGCCAAATGCAAACTGGCATTGGCCAATGGGGCCAGCCACGCCATCAACTACAACACCGAAGACTTTTTGGTGAAAGTGAAAGAAATCACAGGCGGTAAGGGCGTGAAGGTGGTGTACGACTCCGTCGGTAAAGATACCTGGGAAAAATCACTCGACTGCTTGGCGCCTTTGGGATTGATGGCAAGCTTTGGCAATGCATCAGGACCTGTGCCAGCGTTTGCACCAGGCATTTTGGGTGGCAAAGGCTCTTTGTATGTCACACGTCAAACCTTGTTCACCCACATGAGCACCCGTGAGAACACGCAGTCCATGGCGGACGATTTGTTTGAAGCGGTGACAAGCGGCAAGGTCAAGATCCATATCGATCAAACCTATCCCTTGGCAAATATTGCGCAAGCTCACATAGATTTAGAAGCCCGCAAGACAACGGGTTGCACGATCAT
>CAYFLF010000343.1:0-1707 GCA_964343725.1 uncultured Bordetella sp. | reverse complement strand
GGCAACCCGCCTCGATCCACACCTACGACGACCACCGCGTGGCCATGTGTTTTTCTTTGGCGGCCTTTAATGCGGCGCAAATTCCTGTCCGCATCGAAGACCCGAAGTGCGTTGCCAAAACCTTCCCCGACTATTTCGAAGCCTTGTTCTCGCTGACGCAAGCCAATACGCCACACATCCCCGTCATTTGTATCGACGGCCCCACGGCGTCGGGCAAAGGCACCTTGGCCAGTCGTGTCGCACAAGCTTTGGGCTATCACTACCTAGATTCAGGCGCGCTCTACCGCATCACCGCATTGGCGGCACTCCAAGCAGGTTTGCAGTTAGATGCAAGCCATGAGAACGCCATCGCCGACCTCGCCCGCACTTTGCCAGTGCGATTTGAAGGCGAGACTGTTTGGCTTGGCACCCAAGACGTCAGCGACGCCATCCGAACCGAAGAAGCTGGCATGAACGCCTCCAAAGTGTCGGTCTTGCCGGCGGTGCGCTCGGCTTTGGTGGCCTTGCAACACAGTTTTCAGCGTCTGCCAGGCCTTTTGGCTGATGGACGCGACATGGGCACGGTGATCTTTCCCCATGCGCCTTTGAAGGTGTTTTTGACCGCCAGTGCCGCACAAAGAGCCGAAAGACGTCATAAGCAATTGATTTCTAAGGGAATTTCGACTACACTCGACAGTCTTCGCGCCGATTTAGAGGCACGTGACGCTCGGGACTCCAACCGCAGCGTTGCACCCTTAAAACCTGCACAAGACGCGTTCCAGCTCGACAACTCCCAGTTGTCCATCGAAGCCTCGGTGGATCAGGTGTTGGCTTGGTGGAAGGCAAAGCAGCCTTTCTAACCCCTAGTCTGCACCCAGGCCCATTTGGCTCCCCTCGCGCTGCATTGGCGCATTGGCCAAATGGATCATCAACCTAACCCGTGGCACCCGCCACACCAAAACACATGTCTGAATCTTTTGCCGCCCTGTTTGAAGAATCCTTGAAGCGCTCTGAAATGCGCACTGGAGAAGTGATCACTGCTGAAGTGGTGCGTATTGAACATAACCACGTTGTCGTGAACGCTGGCCTCAAATCTGAGGCGTATGTACCCATCGAGGAATTTAAAAACGATCAGGGTGAACTCGAAGTCCATGCTGGCGACTTCGTCTCCGTCGCTATCGGTAGCGTTGAAAACGGCTACGGCGACACCATCCTCAGCCGTGACACCGCCAAGCGCTTGGCCTCATGGATGAGCTTAGAAAAAGCCCTCGAATCTGGCGAATTTGTCACTGGTACCACCAGCGGCAAAGTCAAAGGTGGCTTGACCGTATTGGTCAACGGCATCCGCGCCTTCTTGCCTGGTTCATTGATCGACACCCGTCCGATCAAAGACTTGTCTCCCTTCGAGAACAAGACCATGGAATTCAAAGTCATCAAGCTCGACCGCAAGCGCAACAACGTCGTGTTGTCACGCCGTGCAGTGGTCGAAGCATCGATGGGCGAAGAGCGCGCCAAACTCATGGACAACCTCAAAGAAGGTTCCATCGTCCATGGCGTGGTCAAAAACATCACCGAATACGGTGCATTCGTCGACCTCGGCGGCATCGACGGTTTGTTGCACATCACCGACATGGCATGGCGCCGTGTCCGTCATCCTTCTGAAGTGGTCACTGCCGGTCAAGAAATTACCGCCAAGATCCTCAAGTTCGATACCGACAAAAACCGCGT
>CAYFLF010000342.1:0-1728 GCA_964343725.1 uncultured Bordetella sp. | reverse complement strand
GCAGTTTCTGCGTAAGCAAACATATCGTCGGGCATGCGGTGCGCTGAAACTACGCGGGTTTCAAAAGCAATCCCAAATTCTTGGAGAATTGAGGCTGCGTGTTGCATGGTGTCCCAATCAGATTGGGAGCCCATGACGACGCCGACTTGGCACTGGGTCATGATGTGGCTTAGGGTTGGGAGTCGAATAGGTGAAAAGCGAATTTTAAGACGGGACCCCCATGATCGATGTAACGATGGAAAATTTTGAAGCAGATGTAATTACCGCTTCACAAACCACACCAGTTTTGGTGGACTTTTGGGCCGATTGGTGTGGCCCCTGCAAATCTTTGGGGCCTGTGCTCGAGAAGTTAGAAACTGCTTATGCAGGTCGTTTCACTTTAGTCAAAATCAACGCAGACAGCGAGCAACAACTTGCAGGCGCATTTGGCGTGAAAAGCTTGCCAACCTGCATTTTGTTAAAGGGTGGCAGACCTGTAGATGGCTTTATGGGTGCATTGCCTGAAGGCAAGGTACGTGAATTTTTAGACAAACACCTGCCCTCCGATGAAGAAATGGCAGCGCAGGCAGACGCACAAGCTGCAGAAGAATTTCTCGAAGCGGGTGATGCAGACGCAGCGCTCGCTAAATTGCAAGAAGCGCTAGAACTCAATCCCAGCGATGATGAAACGCGTTACAACTTTGTCAAATTGCTGATCTCGGTTGGCGAATTAGACAAAGCACATGCGCATCTCGCGCCAGCCTTGGTGCAAATTCCCTTGCAATTGCGTTTTGATGCCTTGCGCTACTGGCTACAAGCATTGCAGTTCGTCAGTTCCGACGAACGCGGTAGTTGGCAACCTGACCAATTTGACGCATTGATTGCACAAAACAAACGCGACTTCGACACGCGTCTCGCCAAAGCGCGCGTCTTGATTGCTAACGGATTCATGGAAGAAGCCATGGAAGAACTGCTAGAAATCATCATGCGCGACAAGACATGGAACAACGAGGTGGCACGCAAGACCTATGTCGCCATTTTGGAATTAATGACACCGCCCAAGACCAAGGCAGACGCCTCAGAAGCAGGCAAATCACAAGGTGGTATTGAGCTGATGGGCAAAAGTGCGATGCAAGAAGACCCACAAATGGAGTTGCTCTCGCGCTACCGTCGCAAGCTCAGCATGGCGCTGAACTAGTCTTTCAATCTATCCCAAGCCTCTTGGTATTTAGCGGCTGTCTGCGCAATCACCTCATTGGGCAAGTGCGGCGCTGGCGGCGATTTGCTCCATGGCTTGCCTTGCACTTGGGCCGTCTCCAACCAATCGCGTAAAAACTGCTTGTCGTAGCTCGGTGGATTGACGCCCACTTGGTATGAATCCGCAGGCCAGTAGCGTGAAGAGTCTGGCGTCAGCACTTCGTCCATCAATACCAAGTTGTCATGAGGGTCGAGGCCAAACTCAAACTTGGTATCCGCAATGATGATGCCTTTGGCGGCTGCAATATCGCGCGCGGTTTCGTATAAGGCAATGCTGATGGTGCGAATTTTTTCTGCCAACGGTGCGCCAATGCGATCTACGGTTTGCTCGAATGTGATGTTTTCATCATGCTCACCTACCGCTGCTTTAGCCGCAGGTGTGAAGATCGATTCAGGCAAACGGCTGGCGTTTTGCAAGCCTTTTGGCAATGGCACACCACACACCGACTGGCTGGCTTGGTATTCCTGCCAACCACTGCCTGCCAAATAGCC
>CAYFLF010000341.1:0-1734 GCA_964343725.1 uncultured Bordetella sp. | reverse complement strand
CTTTGGGTTTGTCCGCGTAAGGCCACACCACCACACAAAGTGACGACTTTCACATTGCCAACTGCACGCGCTAAACGGCGAATTTCTTGGGTCACTTGTTCAGCCAACTCGCGGGTGGGGCATAGCACCAAGGCCTGCGCGTCTGACACGCTGGGGTTGAGTTTTTCGACCAAGGGCAAACCAAAGGCGGCTGTTTTGCCACTGCCTGTGCTGGCCTGCGCGAGTACATCCTTGCCAGCCAAGGTCAGGTGCAGACTGGCGGCTTGGATGGGGGTCATCTGGGTGTAACCCAGTTGCGTCAAGTTGGAAATGGTTGCCGCGCGAAGAGGCAAGGCGTCAAAGCCTATAGGGGGTGCGGACATGCAAGGATTATCGATGCACAGGATCGTCGAAGTGGGCTTCTACGTCACTTGGCAAGAGTTGGATCGATGCGCGCAAACCAGGCACTGCAGACATTAAGGCTTGTTCAACATTGGTTCGCAACGCTGCAGCGCGACCCAATGACCATTCTGCTGGCATATGCATGTGTAACTCGACAAACCGACGCTGCCCTGCTTTACGGGTCGCCACATGGTCAAAGCGCACGATATGCACATCAGGGTCAGGTGCTTCACGGCTGTGTGAGAAATCGTGCAGCACTTCTTGAATTTGCGCGAGCACTTCGGGCTCCACGGCCTCGTCCATCAAACCTTGTGAGGCGCTCCAAATCAAGTGCACGCCTTCACGCAAGATATTGAGCGCTACGCCAATCGCCACGACAGCGTCCAACCACAACCAGTTCGTGAGAGACACCAAACCAATGCCAATGACCACGCCTGCTGAAGTCCACACATCTGTCACCAAATGCCGTGCATCGGCATCCAGTGCAGTGGAACGGTGCACCCGTGCAGCAGAGAACATGACCCAAGCTAACAAGCCATTGAGCGCTGAACTCACCACAGACAAGACCAAACCTATTCCAATTTGTTCCAGTGGCTGAGGATCAAAAATACGGTGCGCTGCGGCCCACACAATGCCCAACGCGGCAATGACAATCAATATGCCTTCAAAGCCCGAAGAAAAGTATTCCGCTTTGTGATGGCCAAACGGATGGTCTTCATCAGCCGGCATGGCGGCTACGGTGACCATCATCAAACCGAACACCGCACTAGCCAAGTTCACCACCGATTCCATCGCGTCTGACAGCAAACCCACTGAATCGGTTAACCACCACGCTAGGGTTTTGAGGGCAATGGTGATGCAGGCCACGACCACCGAAACGCCTAAAAGCGCTTTCGGTGTTAACCATTTGGATTGGGCCAGTTTGTTCATGCGTAGCTCATGCGCTGATCGTGTTTCAAGTTTCGCGTTTCGCAATTCGCGTTAACGGAGCGTGACACGGGCAAATTTGCGCTTGCCGACTTGCAACACATAGGTTCCTGCTGGCAATTTCAAACCTTTGTCGGTCACCACGCTCGAGTCCACACGCACACCGTTGCCATCAATCAATCGGTTGGCTTCGCTAGTCGATGGGGCGAGGCCGGCGTTTTTCAGCAAAGCGGCGATACCCAGCGGTGCGCCGCTGACTTCGACTTCGTCAATCACATCGGGCACGCCGCCCTGGCTACGGTTGATAAAGTCTTGCTCAGCCGCGTCGGCCGCAGCCGCGCCATGAAAGCGGGCCGTGATTTCTTTGGCCAATGCCACTTTCGCGTCTTTGGGGTTGCGACCGTTTTCGACTTCGCGCTTGAGTGC
>CAYFLF010000340.1:0-1739 GCA_964343725.1 uncultured Bordetella sp. | reverse complement strand
TTGGGCATTCGTTATTTGCGCCTTGACCAAGTGGATTTGGCCATGGCGTCTATCGTTGTTGCACTGCCATTTGTGTTGCCTTTGGTCTACTTCATGATGAAGCGGCTCTCCAAATGAGTTTGAAAAAAATCGCCACCGAAGCCAAGTTGTTGTTGATTGGCATTCCTGTGCTGATCTGGACTTTGTTTCCGATCTATCACATGGTGTTGTTTGCCATTTCGCCACGCGACACCGCTACGTCCGGCCATTTATGGCCTGAGAAGCCTACCTTACAAAATTTTGAAATTGTTTTCAGGCGCGATCACTTTTACTTGGATCATTTCTGGCAACAACTGGGTAATTCATTTTTGATTGCGATCACTGTTGGCGCATTGACTTTATTCGTTGCCACAACAGCCGCCTTTGCGATCAGTCGCTTAAAAGTGCGCGGTGGTCGCACGGTGATGAACTTGGCTTTATTCACCTACTTCATTCCTGCTGCGTTCTTGGCAGTGCCTATGTATAAGACCATGGGGCTTTATGGATTGCTCAACAACCAATGGTCATTGATTCTGGCGATGGTGACCATCGCATCACCATATTGCATTTGGGTGCTCAAACAAGCCAGCGATAAATTGCCCTACGAGCTTGATGAAGCTGCGCGTATGGATGGCGCAACACCTTTGCAATTGTTTTGGATGGTGTATTTGCCTTTGATGGTGCCCTCCCTTGTCGCCGTAGGCACATATGCTTTGTTGCTGGCTTGGAATGAATATCTCTATGCGTTCTTGCTTTTGTCAAAAGACCAAGACGTTACCCTTGCAGTGGCATTGGGCAACTTTTTATCGGCGGATGACTCGCCATGGGAACTACTCATGGCAACGGGTTTGATCTACGCCCTGCCACCTGCCGCAATTTATTACTCGTTCAAACGCTACATGGTGTCTGGCCTGACCGCTGGCGCAGTGAAAAGCTAAGGAAAACGCATGGCCTCGGTTTCATTTCATCACATCCAAAAAAGTTTCGGCGATGTCAAAGTCATTCACGGTATTTCGTTTGACATCCACGATGGTGAATTTGTTGTATTGGTAGGCCCCTCAGGGTGTGGCAAATCCACTTTGCTACGCATGTTGGCAGGGCTCGAAGATATTTCTGGTGGCGAAATTCAAATTGATGGTCGTGTCATCAACGAGCTCGAATCCAAAGACCGCGATATCGCCATGGTGTTCCAAAGCTACGCGCTATATCCGCACATGACCGTGCGCGAAAACATGGCGTTTTCTTTGCGTTTACGCAAAGCCGATGCACACACCACGCAAGAGCGCGTTGCCAACGCTGCGCGCATCTTGAACTTGGATAAATTGCTAGACCGCTTTCCACGCGAGCTCTCAGGTGGACAGCGCCAACGCGTGGCAATGGGCCGCGCCATCGTGCGTGACCCCAAGGTGTTTTTATTCGACGAGCCCCTCTCCAACCTCGATGCCAAATTGCGTGTGGCGATGCGCGCAGAAATCAAAGCTTTGCACCAGCGCCTCAAAACGACCACGGTCTATGTGACGCACGACCAAATTGAAGCGATGACGATGGCCGATCGCATTGTGGTGATGCATGACGGCATCGTCGAACAAATTGGCACACCACTCGAGTTGTTTGACCGACCTGGCAATTTATTTGTTGCGCAGTTCATTGGCTCTCCTGCAATGAATGTGTTCAAAGGTACTGTGCAGGGCCATGCTGTAGATGCACTTGGTGCACAGTGG
>CAYFLF010000339.1:0-1748 GCA_964343725.1 uncultured Bordetella sp. | reverse complement strand
GTGCCTTGCCATCGGGTCATTGGAAGCAATGGCACCTTAACAGGCTACGCTGGTGGGCTTGATCGCAAACTGGCCTTGCTCACCTTAGAAGGCGTTGCCACTTAATATTTTTTCAAGGAGTTCATCTTGCGTATTGCCACCTACCGCTATCACAACGCACGCCATGTCGGTCGTGTTTCATCTGACGGCTTGCATGTACAAGCCTTTGATGTCAGCGCAGAGATTGCGCATTTCGGCGCATTGCGCTTGCTGGAGTCCGTAGTTGCTGGTGGCCAATGGCCTGCCATTACCAACCAGCAAATCGCTATCAGCGATGTGCAACTGGAGGCACCTATGCCTGTGCCTAGACGCAATATTTGGTGCGTGGGTAGAAACTACCACGAGCACGCCAAAGAGTTGTCTACCTCGGTATTCAAAGACAGCAATACCAATACGCAAGCTTGGCCAATTGTGTTTACCAAAGTACCAGAGTGTGTCGTAGGTCCTTTTGACGCAGTGCATTTACCTGGGGCACAAGTGTCTGAGCAAATTGACTACGAAGCCGAACTCGCGGTGATCATTGGAAAAGGTGGCAAAAACATTGCCGCCGCTGATGCCATGCAACATGTTTTTGGGTACACCATCGTCAACGATGTGACTGCACGCGATGTGCAAATGCGCCATCAACAATGGGATATGGGCAAATCGTTTGACACCTTTTGCCCGATGGGGCCTTGGATGGTCACTGCAGATGCGCTCGATGGCACGCACACGCATGTGAGGTGCGTTGTCAACGGCGAACAGCGCCAAAACGGTCCTACGGAAAATATGATTTTCGATATCCCCACCTTGATAGAAACTATTTCGCGTGGCATCACGCTCTTTCCGGGGGACATCATTGCTACCGGAACCCCCGCTGGCGTTGGCATGGGTCTCAAACCACCACGCTACTTAAAGGCAGGGGATGTGGTGCGGGTGGAGATTGACGGTATCGGGCATATTGAGAACCGTTTTGTTTAAATAGCGTATTCACATACATGTTTTCTAGGATTTACGCTTGATCAAATCGTACGCATTAAAAATTAGGAGATAACGATGGCGCACCCTACTTTTCGTTTAAAAAATTTTCTGCTCAGCTTGCAAGCTTTGAAGCAAGGTATGCGATTTATTGCTCTTTTGATTGCCAGCTTGTGGCTTCTCTCGCCTAGCTTTGCGCAAGAAGACTACCCTAACAAAACTATCACCATGGTGGTTCCATTTCCTCCAGGGGGTGTGGCTGATGTTGTGGGTCGCCCTGTTGCCGAGGCTATGGGTAGATACCTTAAACAAAGTGTCATCATTGAGAACAAAGGCGGTGCGGGTGGTGGCATTGGCATGGCACAAGTCGCGAAATCCAAAGCCGACGGCTACAGCCTATTGATGGCGTTATCTTCTGTTGTTGTTCTACCGGAAGCAGACAAGGTCTTACAACGCAGTCCGATGTTTCAGTTGGATCAGCTCAAGCCCATTGCACGGTTTACAGCTGACCCAACGGTGTTGGTTGTACGCGCGGATAGTCCATGGAAAACCTATGCCGAATTTTTAGCTTATGTAAAAGCCAATCCAGCCAAAATTTCATTTGGATCTTCTGGCAATTACGGCACCATGCATGTGCCGATGGAGCAACTCAAAGCCGCCACCTCTACTTTTATGTTGCATGTGCCATACACCGGTGCAGCCCCTGCAGTTTTGGGTTTGTTAGCAGGACAAGTTGAAGCCCTGTCAACAGG
>CAYFLF010000338.1:0-1750 GCA_964343725.1 uncultured Bordetella sp. | reverse complement strand
CCTTAGCGAATGACTTGGCCCCACGCGCGCACATGACACTTTTGGCCAAAGACACAGGCTTGGCGGTGGATGCAGCCAAAACTACAGGGTTTCAAGGTGTACTCGGGCCATTGGCCGCACAAGCTTTTGCTCAAGCGTGCCAAACTGGTCTGGCCCAAGCCGATGATGCCGCCATGTTGCAATGGATAAGACAGCAACAAAAATAAGCGAACCCTACAATCACTGAATGATTTCAAGCGAACCCACTATCGAACGTTTAAACGTTGCCCGCCGCCTGTTGTTAGAGCCTTTTGGCTTGGATGAGTCAGACTTGATCCAAACGCTTAGCGCGATCAAAGCGCACAAAGTTGATGAGGCGGATTTGTATTTTCAATACACCCGTGCCGAAGGCTGGAGTTTGGAAGAAGGCATTGTCAAAACAGGCTCTTTCAGCATCGACCAAGGCGTGGGCGTACGCGCAGTCAGTGGTGAAAAAACCGCGTTTGCGTACTCCGACGATATTTCGCTCGCGTCTTTAACAGATGCCGCGCACACCGTGCGCACCATCGCAGCCGCCAGTAAAACGGCGCGGGTAAAAGTTCCTGCACGCAAAGTGGCGGCAAGCCGTTCGCTCTACCGAGATTTAGACCCCATCGCCTCGCTCGACAGCGCCCAAAAAGTTGCTTTGTTAGGCAGAGTGGAAACTATGGCGCGCGCCAAAGATCCACGTGTTTCGCAAGTGATGGCCGGCTTGGCCAGCGAATACGACGTGGTGCTGATTGCCCGTGCCGACGGCACCTTGGCTGCCGATGTTCGCCCTTTGGTGCGCTTGAGTGTGACGGTCATCGCCGAACAAAACGGACGCCGCGAAATGGGCTCGGCTGGTGGCGGTGGCCGATTCGGCTCTGACCATTTTGACGATGCCTTGGCCCAAAGTTATGTGGACGAAGCAGTCAAAGCGGCGTTGACCAATTTAGAAGCGCGCCCCGCACCCGCTGGCGAAATGAGTGTGGTGTTGGGCCCAGGATGGCCCGGCATTTTGTTGCACGAAGCGATTGGCCATGGTTTGGAAGGTGACTTCAACCGCAAAGGTTCGAGCGCATTCAGCGGCCGCATTGGCAAACGCGTGGCCGCCAAAGGGGTGACGGTTTTAGACGACGGTACCTTGCCGGATCGCCGTGGATCGCTCAATGTGGATGATGAAGGCAATACCAGCCAACGCAATGTCTTGATTGAAGATGGCATTTTGAAAGGCTATATCCAAGACGCAATGAATGCGCGCCTCATGGGTGTGAAACCCACGGGCAACGGACGGCGCGAGAGTTATGCCCATGTGCCAATGCCCCGCATGACCAATACTTATATGTTGGGGGGCGACAAATCAGCTGAAGAAATTGTTGCCAGTTTGCAAAAAGGCCTTTATGCCGTTAACTTTGGTGGCGGTCAGGTAGACATCACTTCTGGCAAATTTGTGTTTTCTGCGTCTCAGGCCTACTGGGTGGAAAACGGCAAGATCCAATACCCTGTCAAGGGCGCTACTTTGGTGGGCAACGGCCCAGACGCGTTGACCCGCGTGAGTTTGATTGGCAACGACATGGCGCTCGACTCTGGCGTGGGCACTTGCGGCAAAGAAGGGCAAAGCGTGCCTGTCGGTGTGGGTCAGCCGACTTTGCGTATCGATGGACTGACGGTTGGCGGAACGGCGTAAAGGCCAACCTAATGGCTGTCGAAATAGACATCCAATTGGACATCTAAATGGCCGGCCCTGAGG
>CAYFLF010000337.1:0-1751 GCA_964343725.1 uncultured Bordetella sp. | reverse complement strand
GAATCTTTACGTGAGCATCAAGCCCTGCTAGAGGCTTTGTTAAAGCGCGATGTGTCTGAAAGCGTGTCCCGCATGCAAGCGCATTTTGCGAATGGGCTGGAAGCAGCGGGCTAACAACTGCATGGGACAGCAGTCATTCGCCGATGTGTCACCTTGGAGAATGAAAAGGGGCTGACAAGAGATTCGTTTGGCTATGAATAAAAGCCTGTCTTCGAAGCCAACTCTCCACCAGCTTTGATAGCCACAGCGCAATATTTAAATTCTGGAATCTTGCCTACTGGGTCGAGCGCGGGATTGGTCATCAAATTCGCTGCGGCTTCGTAATAGGCAAACGGCATAAAAACAGCGCCTAGTGGTGTGCCGTCATCGCGACGCACATGCAAACAGACTTGCCCTCTGCGTGATGCGATGGTGATGACATCGCCTGCATGCAAACCCAGTTTCTCCAAATCTGCACCACACATTGATGCAGTCGCGCTGGGCTCTATGGCATCCAACACGGTTGCGCGACGCGTCATGCTTCCGGTATGCCAGTGCTCAAGTTGACGTCCTGTAATCAAGACAAATGGGTAATCGCGATCAGGGCGTTCGTTGGCGGGAATGATGTCAGCAGGGACCAAATGCACACGACCATCGTCGGTGTCGAAATGTTTGACAAACACTATAGGCTCACCTGGATCTTCTTGCGTCAGGCAGGGATAGGTCACGCTAGATTCGCGTTGCAAGCGCTCCCACGTAACACCGCTAATAGAGGTATGCATGGCTTGTCGCATTTCTTCGTACACCGCTGCAACGCCGCTATGTTCACCTGGGTAACTCCAATCTAGCCCCAAGCCTTTAGCTATCTGTTGAATGATCCAAAGGTCTGGCTTGGCCTGACCTGGAGGATCGACAGCTTGTTTGCCCAGTTGCACCATGCGATCGGTATTGGTTACCGTACCTGTTTTTTCTGGCCAAGCTGTTGCAGGCAAGACTACATCTGCCAGCCATGCAGTTTCGGTCATAAAAATATCTTGCACCACCAAATGCTCCAGAGAAGCCATGGCATGACGTGCATGGTTCAAGTCAGGGTCGCTCATCGCTGGGTTTTCACCCATGATGTACATGCCGCGAATCTTGTGCGGATCACTGTCCTCAGCCAAGGCTTTGTGCATGATTTCGACCACCGTATAGCCTGGCGTGTTATCCAACGGTGTGTCCCAAAATTTTTCAAACCATGCGTGCGCCGTTTGGTTGTTGACTCTTTGGTAATTGGGAAACATCATGGGTATCAAACCCGCATCGCTGGCCCCTTGGACATTGTTTTGACCGCGCAAGGGATGCAAACCTGATCCGGGTTTACCGATCTGCCCTGTCACCGTGACCAATGCAATCAGGCAACGCGCGTTATCGGTTCCGTGCACATGCTGGCTAACACCCATGCCCCACAAAATCATGGCGCTCTTGGTGGTGGCAAATTCACGCGCAACTTCGCGCAAGGTGGTTGCTGGAATTCCGCAAATAGGCGCCATCGCTTCAGGGCTGTAGCCTTTCACGTTTTCTTTCAACGCATCAAAATTATTGGCGCGGTCTCGGATGAAATCTACATTGACCAAACCCTCTTCAATGATCGTGTAGATCATGGCGTTGAGCATCGCCACATCGGTATCAGGTTTGAATGGCAACGTGCGCCACGCATGTTTGCCGATATCGGTGATGCGCGGATCGGCCAACACAATCTTGGTGCCTTTTTTAGCGGCGTTCTTCATCCA
>CAYFLF010000336.1:0-1768 GCA_964343725.1 uncultured Bordetella sp. | reverse complement strand
GAGGTGCGGACCCCACCTCTAGGCTCAGTTGACAGTCTGCCAGATTATTTGTAATAATTCATATTTGGATATTTATAAAGATAAATTATCAATTTATGGATATTAAAATGCAATCAACAAATCCAATCCCATTGCCTGTGAGCCGCAGCCTAATTCACTTGGGAAGGGGTATTTCTCTGGCGCGCCGAAGACGACACCTGAGCCAACAAGAACTGGCTCAGCGTATTGGCACGTCAATCAACACGGTGCGCCGCATGGAGGCCGGACATCCTGGAACGGCCTTAGTGCATGTTGCTCGATCACTCCAAATTTTTGGCGAATTAGACAAGCTAGACCAATTGCTTGATACCGCACAAGACAGCATTGGGCTAGTACTGATGGACGAGAAGTTACCTAAACGCATTCGCAAGTCAAAAGTCACCCTTGAAACTGGGGCCTTCTAATGGCAACAAAAACGCAATTGAACGTATTTCTTGGCAAAAGTGAAAAGCCAATCGGCAAATTGGCCTATTTCAAAGACGGCGCAAGAGAGTTTTCTCAATTTGCCTACAGCGAAGAATGGCTTGCAAACGAGAGCTTTTTTGATGTGTCCCCCGACTTAAACCAACTAACGGGTTACCAATTACGCAAAGCTCCCAGCCAAAACGATTCGTGTTTTTTTCACGCACTGGCAGACACAGAGCCAGATGCGTGGGGAAGACGCGTGATAGCCCGTGCCCATGCGAAAGCTCGAACCAAGGACGCAAGTCTCGGTGCACTTACAGAGGTTGATTACCTCATTGCTGTTGATGATTTCAGTCGTATAGGCGCCCTACGACTACAAAACGAACAAGGACAATTTCTTCGCATCGTGCCTGAAGGCATTCGCTCAACACCGGCCCTTATCGATCTCGAAAAAATACTCCAAGCATCTCGCGCATTTGAGCTAAGCCAGGAAACCACCGAGGATCTGCAATATTTGCAAGGCCGCGGTACGTCCCTTGGTGGCATGCGTCCCAAATGCACGGTGCTAGACGCTGGCGAAGTACTATCCCTTGGAAAGTTTCCCAGCGTGGGAGATGAAAGAAGTGTCACGCGAGGTGAGGTGTTGGCACTTCGATTGGCGCGCCTAGCTGGCATCGACAGCGCTGAATCGCGCATTGTGATGGTGCATGACCAACCAGTTGCAGTTATTCAAAGGTTTGACAGAAGTCCCTCACAAAACAGAATTCCTTACATGTCTGGTGCAACCCTACTCCAAGCAAGGCGAGATGATGAGCACAACTACATTGAGGTTATAGACATGATGCGCAGCAAATGTAAAAACTTCCTAGAAGACGCGCAGCAGTTATGGAAGCGAATTGTTTTTAATTTTTTAATCAACAACGTTGATGATCATCTTCAAAATATTGGTTTTTTATACGTTGGCAACAACCAATGGAAACTAGCGCCTGCGTTTGACCTCAATCCGTTTCCTGACAAAGAACGCGAGTCGAAAACTTGGCTTACTGAAGATACGGGCCCCGTTACCTCTCTAGCGCAACTTCTAGGTCAAGCAGAGCGATTCCAACTTAGCCAAACAGCAGCTCAAAATATTTTGGAGAAAGTGACCCAAGCAGTGTCCCAGTGGAAATCAGTGGCAGCTTCTGCCGAAGTTGGTATGACAAATAGCGATATCGCAGATTTCAAGGCTGCGTTCAGTGTTTAATATTTAAAGCAATGAACCTTTTGCTCAAGTAAAAATGCCAAAAATCAGGATGTAAAACTATGGCGCAATTTGACCGGATCT
>CAYFLF010000335.1:0-1769 GCA_964343725.1 uncultured Bordetella sp. | reverse complement strand
TCGCGCGCCATATCGGGCGTGGCCGTGGCGTCGCTGACGAGGATGTATTTGTCACCAATGATCACCCCCGAATTGGGGTCACCTTCCGCGGTGTAAGCCCAGCAATGCGCGCTGAGTTGCTCGAACTTGATCTGCTTGTCGGTCAAATCAGCTTGGCTGGCAAAGGCTTTGGTGCTCACGATGGTCTCCTAATGGGGGGTATACAGATAGGGCATTTACAAAATTTGAATTGTCTACTTTTTTATTTTTGTAACGCAACACTCCGCAGTTCAAAGGGTTGGGGGTAGGAAAGTTGGCGACATCAAGAGCGAAGCGAGGAGCCAACTTGCCTAGCCCCAAGCCTTTGAACGAAGCGAAATAAACAAAACCAATAAATCGGGATCTGACCCCAATTAAAGAAATTAGGTTCTGACCCCAATTAAGCCGTTTTCGATCAGGCGTATGACTTCGTCTGCGAAGGCTTCGTAGCTTAGGGGGCCTGCGGGGCGGAGCCAGGTGAAGGTCCAGTTGATCATGCCAAATAGCATCATGGTGATGGCGGTTTGGTTGGTAGCGCTAAGGCGGTCGGGGTAGGCGCGCTTGAGGTATCGGGTGAAGGCCGCCACGATGTCGCGTTGGCGGGAGACGATGAGTGTGCGCTGTTCTTCTCCCAAAAACTTGGTGTCGCTGAGCAAGGCCACATGCCGGGTGGCTGATGTTTCGTACTCTTGCAAAAAGCGTTTGATCAAGGCGTGCAGACTGGCGCGGTCGTCCAAGTTGCCTCGCTCTGCTACCGCTTGCGATTCACCGATGAGCGCCAGCAAGCGCTGGGTGTAGCGGTCTAGCAAGTCAAACAGAATGGCTTCTTTGCTGTCGTAGTAGTGGTAGAGCCGCGCTTTGGATGTGCCGCCCGCAGCGGCGATGGTGTTCATGCTGGTCGCGGGATAGCTCGCGTCCGCAAAGCATTGGGCGGCGATGTCTAGGATTTCGTCGCGTTTGAGTTCGTGGCTGGCAGATTTGGGGCGGGCCATTACGCGTTAACTGATCGGCCAGACCACGCCGTTGTCGTTGAGGACTGCGTCCAACGGCACATCGTGTGGCTCGGGCATCAGCTCTGGCAAAAACCCATGGGTGTAGCCCAAACCTACGGTGAAAGGCTTGGGCTGCAAGCTAGCCAAGGTGCGGTCATAAAAACCACCGCCATAGCCGAGTCGATAGCCGCCAGCCGCGTAGCCCAAACAGGGCACAAATAACAGGGTGGGAAAAATGATTTCGGTTTCTTTGGGCTTGGGAATTCCATACGCATCTTCTTCCATCGGACAGCCGGGGTACCACACATGGAAGGTGAGTGTTTTGTGGGCTTTGTCGACGACGGGCAAGCCAATGCGACGCAGTTGCGGTTGGTCGGACAACTCGCCGTCTTCTTTCCAGCGGTGTAAGGCGGGGAGCGGGTCAAACTCGCCTTTGATGGGCCAATAGGCGCCGATGACGGTGTCAGGTCGACCAAACAACCAGATGCGCAACACCCGTTGCAACATGTCGGATCGCTCCAAGCGGTCAGGCAAATTTAAGCGCTCTTCAATGAGCTGGGCACGTAAGGTTTTTTTGTCCACGGATAATCAAGCGATGGAAAACCGAGTCATTGTGTCATTTTTCGCTGGTCTGTTTGTAAGTTTTGTTTGTCTCTCTACCGCTTTTGGTGCAAATGTAGCGACCGATGCAAAGGCCGATCTGGTCATTCAAGACATGGCCCATGCGTTTAAACGCAACGATAAAAAACGCCTAACCGC
>CAYFLF010000334.1:0-1807 GCA_964343725.1 uncultured Bordetella sp. | reverse complement strand
ATTTGATTGTATGTTTTCAATTCTCAGTGAATCGACCCCAAGTGATTACTGATTGATGTTGCTTCCCAATTTCCTCGAAACAAGGTAACAAGACTCACTCCTTTTCGAATAAGGCAGAGAGTAATTATTTCTAATCTCATTATGATTTTGGCTCTTTCAATAAAATTTCCCGATCGGGAAATAATTTTTCCCCAAACGCGCTTGCTAATCGTTTCTAATAGATTGTGAACATGAAATTTCAATCCTATCTGGCTGTTTGCTTTTTGTTAATCATGCACTTTGATTTGTTTGCCAACAATCAAATCAAAACAGCGATTGGGGCCCAAATCAAAATAAATGGGCTTCTATGGGATGCGCATGAAGTAACGGTTGGGCAAGTCAAGCAATTTGCGCAACAAACTGCATTCATCAGCCGAGCTGAAAGAGAAGGCGGTGGTTCTATTTATGAAGCGGGATGGGTTGTCAAAAAAGGTTGGACTTGGCTTTCGCCTTTTGGTGTTTTAGCAAAAGACGATGAACCCGCTGTTCATCTCACATTTGACGAAGCACAAAAAATTTGTCAGCACCAAGGCAAGCGCTTACCCAAAGATACAGAGTGGGTCAATGCAGCCTATTTGGAACAAAGACAATCCCCACCCGCTGGATTTACTCAAGGGAAACGTTATAAATTTCCGCATG
Organism: uncultured Bordetella sp.; assembly: GCA_964343725.1. Classification (GTDB taxonomy): domain Bacteria; phylum Pseudomonadota; class Gammaproteobacteria; order Burkholderiales; family Burkholderiaceae_C; genus Limnohabitans. The sequence continues at coordinate 1,129 of CAYFLF010000334.1, read as the reverse complement.
GCGATTCCGCCAAAGAAAGCCATTGCCTGGATGGCTGCTCGGCAAATAAGGGAACAGCACCTGCAGGCGCACTGTGGCGCGGAAATGGTCATGTACCCGTGATGACAACAAAGCCAGGCGTGAATGGCTTATATGACATGGGCGGCAATGTATGGGAATGGGTGGATACAGGCGTGGGTGATGAACGGATCACACGTGGCGGCTCGTGGTGGTACGACGCAAACAGACAACTAGAACAAGATGTAGCAACCAAGCCCAAAGACACTCGAGTAGGCTATATAGGTTTTAGGTGTGTGGCGGGGGATTAAGAGTTTGCTAGCTCGCCCCTAACCTACCCCCCACAGTAAAAAAAGGAACTAAGAAATGCGCACACAAGTGGTGATCGTTGGTGCCGGCCCCGCCGGCCTGTTGTTGGGTCAACTGTTGCACAAGGCAGGAGTGGACGCCATCATTCTCGAGAGGCAAAGCCCTGAGTACGTGCTGGGACGCATCCGTGCCGGCGTGCTCGAACAAGTGACCGTCGACTTGCTGACCGAAGCCGGCGTGGCGCAACGCCTCAACGCTGAGGGCTTGGTGCATGACGGCTTTGACTTGCTCTTCAAAGGCAAACGTCACCGCATTGACCTCACCAACCTGACCAACGGTAAAAAGGTGGTGGTCTATGGCCAGACCGAAGTCACGCGCGACCTGATGGATGCTCGCAAAGCCGCCGGTCTCACCACGTTGTACGAAGCCGACGACGTGCAGATTCATGACTTTGACAGCGCCCACCCCAGCGTCAGCTACACCCGAGAAGGGCAACGCCACACCATCGCCTGCGACTTCATCGCCGGTTGCGATGGCTTTCACGGCATTTGTCGCGCCAGCGTGCCCAGATCGTCGATTCAGGAATTTGAAAAGGTCTATCCCTTTGGTTGGTTGGGCGTGCTGTCCGACACCAAGCCTGTGCACGAAGAGCTCATTTACGTCAACAGCTCGCGCGGCTTTTCGTTGTGCTCGCAACGCAGCCATACCCGCAGCCGCTACTACCTGCAAGTGCCACTGACCGACAAAGTCGAGCAATGGTCAGACGACGCTTTTTGGAACGAATTGCGACTTCGCCTCGACCCCGCCGCCAGAGAGCAACTAA
>CAYFLF010000333.1:0-1840 GCA_964343725.1 uncultured Bordetella sp. | reverse complement strand
TGAAAGTTGTTAAATGAGCCAACATTACTCAGCGGTTGCTAAATTATTTCATTGGGGCATGGCCCTATTGATTGCTGGTTTAGTTGCAATGGGCTTTGTGATGACCGAGATGGAGTTGTCGCCTGAAAAGTTGCAGTACTACTCCTGGCATAAGTGGACAGGCGTGAGCGTGTTCATCTTGGTTTGGTTGAGGTTGTTGTGGCGCGTGATGCATCCGCCTCCAACCTATCCAGACAGCATGTCAGCTTGGATGCAACGCTTTGCGCATTCGGGCCATGCAGTGCTGTACTGCTTATTGATTTTGATTCCTTTATCAGGATGGCTATTGAGCTCTGCTAAGGGTGTACAAACAGTTTGGTTTGGCATCTTGCCACTGCCTGATTTGGTCGAAAAAGACAAAGAGCTTGGGCACTTGCTACACGAGGTGCATGAAACCCTCAATTTTGTGATGTTGTTCTTGCTTGCTGGCCATATGGGCGCAGCTTTTAAACACCACTGGATAGACCGAGACGATATTTTGAAACGCATGTTGCCAAGACGTGGCCAGAAAAATGAAAGCCAAGTATGACAATCACTTTTAAGTCCATCCATGGTTTGCTGGTCGCTGCAACCACCTTTTTGTTTGTCACAAACACAGGTGCGACTGAGTACAAGGGTGTTCAGTTAGAGAAAAGCAAAGTCACATTCCAATACAAACAAATGGGCGTTGCGATGGACGGCCACTTTAAAAAGCTTGCAGCAGAAATCCGATTTGATCCAAGCAAACCCGCAAATGCCAAAGCGCAAATTGAAATAGATTTAACCAGCGTAGATGCTGGGTCTTCAGAAGCAGATGATGAAGTCGTAGGTAAGTCTTGGTTTAACACCAAAGCATTTCCAAAAGCAACATTTGTATCGAGCCAGATCAAGGCAACGGGTGCCAATCTTTTTGAAACGAGTGGCGTTCTCACTATCAAAGGCAAAAGCCAAGATATTCGATTCCCGCTCAAGCTAACACCCCAAGGTAATGCGGCAGTCTTTACTGGTGGTTTTGTCATTCGCCGAGGTGATTTCGCGATCGGCGAAGGCATATGGGCGAAATTCGATGTAGTCGCTAACGACATTCAGGTTAATTTTCAAATCACCGCCAATCCTGGCAAATAGTTTTTAAAAAGGAGCTTTCTCATGACAACAATCCAACGTTTAGTAGTCGCTTTGGCTTTCTCTAGTGCTGTTGCATCCTCTGCACTTGCAGCGCCGCTTACCTATGCGGTTGACGGGTCACACACCTTTCCGCGGTTTTCCTATTTGCATTTTGGCTACTCCACACAGTTGAGTAGTTTTAGCAAGACCACCGGTAAAGTGGTGTATGACCCGCAAGCACAACAAGGTTTGGTGGATATCGTCATCCACACCAAGTCTGTCAATACGGGCTTTGCAGATTTCAACGAACATATTCAAGGCGAAGAATTTTTAGACACGACGAAATATCCAGAAGCCACGTTCAAATCAACCAAGGTTGTCTTTGAAGGTGAAAAACCCAAAAGCATAGAAGGTCAACTCACCATCAAAGGCGTCACCAAGCCAGTCACTTTGACGGTAACGAGTTTTCAAGCGGCTCCTCATCCCATGATGAAAAAGCCAACGATCGGTGCCAATGCTTTCACAGTCATCAAGCGCAGCGAATTCAATGCAGGCAAATACGCCCCCTACGTTGGAGATGAAGTGCGAATTGACATTGCAATTGAAGCCATCGCTCAGTAAGTAATACCTTTAGCAGACGGCATCGCACATTCCATATGAAAACAGTACGCGGAATTCACAGCAACCCCCACATGCATTGGGTGGGCGATGGGTTCCC
>CAYFLF010000332.1:0-1842 GCA_964343725.1 uncultured Bordetella sp. | reverse complement strand
GCAATGCGGTCATCGCGCGTAGCAACAGACAAGGGGAAGTTGACTTTGCCAATTTGTACGGTCCACGCGGTGCGCGCTTCTTGCAAAACTGGTACAGGGGGAATGTCAACAGGCTTTGGACGCGAAGCAGAGCATGCAGCCAAAACCACCAAAGCGCCCATACCAAGTAATTGCAGAAAACGCATGCGCACAACAACCTTCACTTGGCGGCTTCCGATGCAGGCTTGTTGGAGGACGGATTGGCACTGGCTTCTGGGTCAGCGCCCAAGGCGGCAAGTTTGAAAGCAATCAATCGTCGGTATTGGGCATTGGGCTCCATTGCTTTCCAAGCCGCTTGGTAATGTTTCACAGCCTCAGCAGGCTGTTTGGTGAGCATGTCGAGATCCCCCAAACGGTCAGCAATCAGCGGCTCAAATGCCTCAGGCGTTTTCGCGCTCAGTAATTTACGCGCAGCGTCAAATTCTTTGTCCTCAATCATCAAACTCGACAAACGCAAACGCGCCAAAGCTTGGTAGCCTTCGTCAGAGGCTTGATCGATCACCCATTGCAATTGCTCTCTCGCCTCTTTGGGACGAGATTTTTCTTGAAAAATGCGCGACGCCAAAAAAGCGGCTTGGTGGGCATAAGTAGTGGAGCCGAATTTGCTCTTGATATCGCCCACCGAACGCTCAAAAAGTGCCAAGTCACCCGAAACAGCCGCCCGCTCCACCGTGTCAAACAAGGCCGCCGACTGAGCAGATTGTTTAGCCTGCCAAGTCTGCCAACCCATCCAAGCCGCGTAGCCGCCGAGAATGCCGATCAATAACCAAGTGATCAGATTGCCCCAACGCTTCCAAAAGTGTTTGAGTTCGTCGAGTTGTTCTTGTTCTTCGAGGTCGAGATGCGATGCCATGGGTTTCTATCGTTATAAATTCAGGCGGATTGTAGGCGTGCGCCTTCAGCGACACGCTTGACGACAAAAGAAGCCAAGGTGTTGATGGGTGTTGTTTCTTGCTGCCCTTGTCCATCGCGTAGGGACTTCCAAGTGACCTCTTGTCTGGCGAGTTCGTCTGCACCAAAAATCAAGGCAAATCGGGCGCCACTGGCATCGGCTTTTTTGAACTGCGATTTCATACTGCCCAAGCCCTCGCCCGCGCCTGCATGCATTTGTACCGACACGCCTTGGCTGCGTAGCCCATTGATGGCTTCAAACACCACCGGCATGGCCGAAGCGTCGGGCACGATGGCGTAAACATCGGCGAAGGTCGCGGTAGGTAAGAGGTCTTGTTCTTTGAGCAACTCCAACACGCGCTCAACGCCCAAGGCCCATCCCACCGCTGGCGCTGGCTTGCCACCGATCTGCTCGATCAAATAGTCATAGCGCCCGCCCCCACAAATCGTGCCTTGAGAGCCCAAGCTTTGGGTCACAAACTCAAACACCGTGAGGTTGTAATAGTCCATCCCCCGCACCAAGCGTGGGTTGATGGTGTAGGCCACGCCGCTGGCGTCTAGCAAAGCGCGCAAGGTATTGAAGTGCGCGAGCGAGGCTTCCCCTAAAAAGTCCATGAGCTTGGGCGCGCCCTCCGCCACAGCCTGCATGGCTGGGTTTTTGGTGTCCAAAATACGCAGAGGGTTGGTGTGTAGGCGGCGTTTGGCCTCTTCGTCCAACACATCGATGTGTTGCTCTAAATAAGAAATCAAAGCCTGGCGATGCGCTAAACGCTCGGCAGGTTGGCCCAAGCTGTTGAGTTCTAAGCGCACATCGCGCAGGCCAAGCTCTTTCCATAACGATTGGGCCAGCACGATCAGTTCGGCATCGACTTCGGGGCCAGCAAAACCCAAGGCTTCCGCCCCTATTTGGTG
>CAYFLF010000331.1:0-1843 GCA_964343725.1 uncultured Bordetella sp. | reverse complement strand
AATTAAAAGTAAAGACAAATGGAGACAAACATGACCACTGTGAGCCCACCATCTACCGAATTCAATTTTGCGCAACACCTGATTGACGCCAATAAGTCCCGTGACAACAAGGTCGCGCTGATTGACGATGCAGGTCAACTGACCTATGGCCAATTGGCCGATTCAGTGCAACGCTTTGCTAACGGCCTTCAATCTTTAGGGCTCAAGCGGGAAGAGCGTGTACTGCTGTTGATGCAAGACTGCACGGATTGGGTGGTGGCTTTTCTGGGCTCCTTGTATGCCGGTATCGTGCCTGTGGCTGTCAACACCTTGCTTACCGCTGAAGACTATGCCTACATGCTGGCCAATAGCCGTGCCCAAGCTGCATTGGTCTCTGGCACCTTGTTGCCCATCCTGCAAACGGCTCTGGGTCAATCGCGTCATGAAGTGCGCAAGGTAGTCGTGTCACGCCCGCAAACCACTCTGAGTGATGGCCAAATCGACATGGCCGCATTGATCAAATCGAATGCCCATGGTGCTGTCGCCCCCACATTCGCAGACGAGCCCGCATTTTGGTTGTATTCCTCAGGATCCACCGGAAAACCCAAAGGTACTGTGCACACCCAAGGCAATCTGTTTTGGACGGCCGAGTTGTATGGCAAGGGTGTACTGCAATTGCGTGAGAGCGACACGGTTTTTTCTGCCGCCAAATTGTTTTTTGCCTACGGTTTAGGCAACGCCATGACATTTCCTTTGAGCGTCGGTGCCACCGTGGTGCTGATGGCCGAGCGTCCCACCCCTCAGGCCACGTTCAAGCGCTTGGTCGAACATCAACCAACCGTGTTCTATGGCGCCCCAACGGGTTACGGCGGCATGTTGGCCAGTCCAGACTTGCCCGCACGCGATCAGGTGGCTTTGCGTCTGTGTTCATCCGCTGGCGAAGCCTTGCCAAGAGATATCGGTGAGCGCTGGACTGCGCATTTCGGTTGCGAAATCATTGATGGCATTGGTTCGACTGAAATGCTGCACGTGTTCTTGTCCAATCGGCCTGGAGACGTTCGTTACGGAACCACCGGCAAACCGGTCGATGGCTACGAGGTGGAATTGCGCAACGAAGACGGAAGCGTGGTCACTGAACACGATCAGATTGGCGATTTGTACATCAAAGGGCCGAGCTCGGCTTTGATGTATTGGAACAATCGCGAGAAATCGCGCGACACCTTCCGTGGCGAATGGACCAAGAGTGGCGACAAGTACACCCGCGATATCGATGGCTACTACATCTACGCAGGCCGCAACGACGACATGCTCAAGGTCAGTGGCATCTATGTCTCGCCTTTTGAAGTCGAGGCGACCCTTGTGCAGCACCCAGCCATTTTGGAAGCGGCTGTCATTGGCAAGGAAGACACCGACGGCTTGACCAAAACCAAGGCTTTCATCTTGCTCAAGCAGGGTCAAAGTCTGACAGAAGCGGAAGTCAAAGCCTTCGTCAAGGAACGTCTTGCCCCTTACAAATACCCTCGCTTCATCGAATTCGTGACCGAATTGCCCAAAACCGCAACCGGCAAGATCCAGCGCTTTCGTCTGCGCGAACAGGAAGAAAAACACCACTAAGTGCATCAAAACCGCGGCCATGCATTGGCCGGCTTCAGCGCGCTTGCGCGAAGAACATTCACCCTTTAGGAGACAGTAATGAACCAAATGACCAGTTATCAGGTCGAAGCATTCGGCAGGCCGTTGGCCCAGGTTGTGCGCGACATTCCCACACCGCAAGGTAAGGAGGATCAGCGCAGCTTGCAGATTCGGGGATAGGGGAGAGTAATACTCATACCAACCCCATGAGTGATTGCGAGAGCGATGTACT
>CAYFLF010000330.1:0-1847 GCA_964343725.1 uncultured Bordetella sp. | reverse complement strand
GATCCAAAGCACGCGCACCTTCTCGCCCGCGTCCAATTTCTTTGATGTATTGACCTATTGCCATCAGAAGTATTGTCTAGCACCCGAAGTCAAGAAGGCCTATGGCCATAGGCCTTCTTGACGTAGAGAAAGCCAAGGCGACAGCATCAAGTCGCCAAAACCGCATCAGAGTCTGTAGCAGCAATCATGCGTTTGAGTTGTGGAACACAAGAGCCGCATTGCGTTCCGCAGCCTAGGGTGTTTTGTAGAGAGATCAAGCGCGATGCTTCATCCCCTGCGCAATTGCGCAAATGTGAGGAGATCGCCAAATCTCTGACTCCAACACATGCACATACTGTTGTTCCAGCCTCGACAAGTGCCACCGGCGGTTTGGCACCTGTCATGAGCAAACGACGACCGTAAGTGGCAGTTGATGCCTGTGTCTGCAATAGGGTATTGAGCCACTTTTCTGCCGAGGTGTCGCCTGCAATCACAAATCCCTCTAGCAAGTTATCGCGCACGCGCATGCTACGCACTTGGCTGCGTTTGGCATCCACATAGCGTAAGTTGGACGTGCCAGACAGGCCGAATAAGGCCTCTATGGTTTGAATCAAAGCCATGTCGGGAGCTTCGCTGCAAGCGGCGCGAAACAGCAGGCCTTGCTTTGTGTTGTCGTCTGAGGAAAAAGGTACACAGCTTGCAAATTCGAAATGCGCCATTTGTGCACGCAGCGTGGGTAAGACCTCATAAGACTTATCCAACCAAGCCAAGGCTAGCAAAGTCCAAGGCATTTCGGCCTTCAGCACTTTGACGGCAGCGTGTTTGAGTTCGGGCTGCTTGGAAGTAGGGCAATAGGCCGATGTGGTGATTGCGTTCACACCAGACAGAGCTTTGTTTTGGTGGTCACGGCCGCTTAAAAAGCCTGCACCCCAGTGCATCGCAATAAAAGCTTGGTTGGGCCCCAATTCCTGACTCGCTTGTGCAGGTAAAACAATGGAGCCTCGCTTGCTAGTGACGTGCACCAAATCACCGTCTCGAAAGCCTAAACGCTTCATGTCTTGCACATGAAGTTGCACCACTGGTTCTGGTACGTGACCGAATAATTTGCCGATCACGCCGGTGCGAGTCATGCCATGCCATTGGTCTCGCAAGCGACCTGTATTGAGAGAAAACGGAAAACGGGATTCGCGTACCTCGGAGGTAGGCACATACGCCAGAGCTGCAAATTTTGCGCGACCACTAGGAGTTGGATACACGCCATCCTCATACAGACGTGCCTTGCCCTCTTGAGCTCCTTCTGGCATGGGCCATTGCAAGGGACCTTCTTGCAGCAGGTCGTAACGCATACCAGTGATGTCTAGGTCGCGTCCCCTAGTCGACGCACGGTGTTCGAGCCAAATTTCTTCTGGCGATGTGTAGCCCATGTGCAGTTTGGTTTTATCAGCTGCAATGCCTGGTGATTTGAGTAAGCGTTGCGCCAAATCCACCACGATCTGCCAATCATGTCTGGCTTGTCCGGGGGGTGGCACAGCGGCACGTACGCGGGTGATGCGCCGCTCACTGTTGGTGACAGTGCCTTCCTTTTCTCCCCATGTCGTGGCTGGCAAAAGCAAGTCAGCAAAAGCGCAGGTTTCGGCTGTCGCGAAGGCTTCTTGCACCACTACAAATTCAGCGCGTTCTAGAGCGCGACGAACAGTTGCTTGGTTGGGCATGGATTGCGCAGGGTTGGTGCACGCAATCCAGAGGGCTTTGATCTCACCATCAGCTGCAGCTTGAAACATCTCGACAGCCGTTTTGCCAGGTTTTGCGGGAACGTCGGCAATGCCCCAAAGCTTGGCTACTTCTTGCCGATGTTCGGGGTTTGACAT
>CAYFLF010000329.1:0-1862 GCA_964343725.1 uncultured Bordetella sp. | reverse complement strand
GATGTGGATCCGCTAGCGATATAGAGACCGACTTAGACCGCTAGCTATCGACCAACAGCGCCACGGCTCCTGAGAAAGTAAAAAAAGCAGTCGCCGTAGATAACAAAATAATCTTGGCAATCCGCCCCGTATTCGCACCAAATCGCTCGGTCAAAACCGCAACATTGCTTGCACTTGGCAATGCGGCCACCAACACCACGACCACCAAAGTGAAACGCTCGACGTGAAAGCCTTGTTGTATGGCGGAAGACAGCACCAATAAGACCAGCACTGGATGCAACACCAACTTAAAAAACACCGTGGGCAACACATCCCGCCACAAGATCGGTGCATGGTCGGTTTCTTGGGTCCGAATTTGTGAACGCGCCAGCACCGCTCCAATAGTAAATAGCGCAACAGGCGATGCCGCGTCTGCTAACAAGGCCACTGTTTTTTCGAGAGGCTCTATGAGCGTCAAACCCAGCCCAGACGACACCGCGCCCATCACAATGGCCCAAGGCATGGGGTTGGTAAGCACACCTCTGAGCGCATTACGCGCGGCCTTGCTGGCACCGTGTTCATCCGCACCATCTAAACGTGACAAAGCAATGCAAAGAGAAGTCGTGACGATCAGGTCCACCAAAATCGTGACGATCGCGGGCCCCGCAGCAGCTGCACCCAAAAGTGCCACCAATAGCGGCACTCCCATAAACCCCGTATTCGGAAACGCCCCGACCAATGCACCAAAGGCTGCATCGTTCCAGCCGATACGACGGCTCAAACTCACTGCCACCACAAAGCCCACCATCAACAACGCGCACATCAGGTAAGCGCAAAAAAGCGTGGCGTCTAACAACTGCAAAATGGGTGTGCCCGCGCCAAAGCGATACAACATACAGGGCAGGGCGAAAAACAACACGAAACTGTTGAGCCCTGGAATGGCATCGACCGGCAACCATCCCCGTTGGGCGGCGACATAGCCTGCCAAGACCAATGCAAAAAACGGAAACGTCACTAACAAAATATTCAGCACAGGTGTATTTTGCCCGCTAGGTGCACCAGTATCATTGCCAGCTTTGCTTGAACGGTTTCCCCTGAATGTCTGCTGGTTTGAATTTTGCGCAACAAGAAGCCGTTAATTTCTTGCAGGGGCCTTGTTTGGTACTCGCAGGTGCAGGGTCTGGTAAGACCCGCGTCATCACCCACAAAATTGGCCGACTCATTCAAGTCGGTTGCGACCCGCAACGCATTGCCGCCATCACCTTTACCAACAAAGCTGCAGCTGAAATGCGCGAGCGTGCCAAGCATTTGATTGGCAAAGCAGCCTACGAAGTCATGATTTGCACGTTCCACGCATTGGGCGTGCGTATGTTGCGTCAAAACGGCACGGCTGTGGGCCTCAAACCGCACTTCACCATCATGGACAGCGCCGATGTCACCAGCATTTTGAAAGACGCGGGTGGCACCACCGATTCAGCCACGGCCCGCCAATGGCAATGGACGATCAGTCTCTGGAAGAACATGGGGCTCAATGCAGAGCAAGCACTGAATCAGGCCAAAGACGACAACGAACGCACCATCGCCAAAATCATGGCGCGTTATGAAGAACGTTTGAGCGCTTACCAAAGCGTGGACTTTGACGACCTGATCGGCCTGCCCCTTAAACTTTTGCAACACCACGCGGATGTGCGCGAAAAATGGCAAGCCCAACTCGCGCATGTGTTGGTGGACGAATACCAAGACACCAATGCCACGCAATACGAATTGCTCAAGTGTCTGGTCGGCGAGAAAGCGCTCTTCACCGCGGTGGGTGACGACGATCAATCCATCTACGGCTGGCGTGGCGCCACGCTCGACAATTTGCGCCGCTTGCCGCAAGACTT
>CAYFLF010000328.1:0-1869 GCA_964343725.1 uncultured Bordetella sp. | reverse complement strand
GCTTTGGCCCAAGGTGCTTTGACTGTCACAGGCATTGACGCCAACGCAGCTGGCTCCAAAGTGGCCATTGGCGTGCCCACCTCTGGTCGTATTCCAGGTGGCGCGATTGTGGAGCGTATTGTGGATACACCGTTTGAGACATCGGAGAACGTGATCTTCAATATCCGTGAAAACGATTTTTCGACCACGACTGCTATCGTCAATGCGATCAATAAAAAATTTGGCGGTGACGTTGCACAAGCATTAGATGGCATCTCGGTATCGGTACGAGCCCCTAAAAACTTGAATCAACGCGTGTCTTTTATGAGCATGATCGAGTCTCTCGAGGTCACGCCCGGTGAACCACCTGCACGCGTAGTCATCAACTCTCGCACTGGAACTGTGGTCATCAACCGTTCCGTGCGAGTGACGGCAGCTGCTGTGTCACATGGCACTATTTCAGTAGCCATTACTGCGACCAACGAGGTGTCTCAACCCAATGCGTTGGCAGGTGGACAAACCACAGAAGTACAAAACGCCGCCATCGATGTGGGTGAGCCCAACAAACCTATGTTCTTATTTCAGCCTGGTGTGGAACTGCGTCAAATTGTGGACGCTGTGAATCAAATTGGCGCCACACCCTCTGCATTGATTGCTATCTTGGAAGCCTTGAAGAGCTCTGGAAGCCTGCGCGCCGAACTGGTCATCATTTAAGCGAGTTCGCCATGAGTAGCGCCATCGACAACAACTCTACCGCCAAGTCCTATTTGGACTTTTCTGGCTTGGGCGAGTTGCGTGGACAAGCACAGCAAAACCAAGACAAAGCGCTGAAAGAATCAGCGCAACAGTTTGAAGGCCTCTTCATCCAAATGATGATGAAGTCCATGCGCGAAGCTAGCGCGACCATGAAAGACGAAGAGAACCAGTCCAATGGCATGGACACCTTCGAAAACATGTTCGACAAAGAAGTCTCGGTGCAAATGGCCAAGCGTTCCGCCTTGGGCGTTGCAGACTACATGGCCAAAGCGGTGAAACAACAAATAGCAACGCCAAGTGCATTAGACGTGCTCAATGCACGCCAGCAGCAGGGCATTCCATTGCGCCCTGAAGTGAGCCCCATGCCTTTGCAGCGCAATATGGGCAAAGCCATTGCATTGCCTGTCGACAAAATCAATCCTTTGTCACTCGAGCCTAAGAGCTTCAAGATCAAGGGTGGTGGTTCATGAGTGACATCATCGGCATTGCCAGTAATGCAGTAGCGTCTTACCAGCGTGCTTTGGGCACGGTGAGTAACAACATCGCCAACGTCAACACCGAAGGCTATTCGCGCCAAGACGTGGTGTTGAAAGACACCGCGCCCACCAAAGCAGCCAATATGTTCTTCGGAACGGGTGTGGCTTTGCAGGCTGTTCAGCGTCAGTTCGACGCCTTTGCAGAATCTAACCTGCGCAATAGCACCAGCGATTTGTCAAGCCAAAAACCTATGGTCGATTACACCAAGCGTGTGATGGACATCATGGGTGACAAGAGTGTGGGTTTGAGTTCTGCGCTGGATGACTTTTTTGGTGCTGCCAATGCTTTGTCTGCGGACCCCGCTTCATCGGTTTTACGTAGTTCTTTTTTGAGAAGCGCTGAAGGCGTGAGTTCGCGCTTTGCCGAATTGTCTGGCCAATTAGGTTTGGTGGGCACAGAGACTAACCAAGCTTTGGAGAGTACCACCAAGCAAGTCAACACTTTGACTAGCCAATTGGCCTTGGTGAACCAGAACATGGCGAGTTCTGCAACAGAGGATGGTCAGTCAGCAGAGATATTGGATCGTCGCGATTTGATTTTGCGTCAACTCTCGGATTTGGTTCGGATTAAGACGACTTTTAATACCAATGGGTCGGT
>CAYFLF010000327.1:0-1875 GCA_964343725.1 uncultured Bordetella sp. | reverse complement strand
TTAATTGGGGTCAGACCCCCATTAAATTTAGGCAGTGAAGACGGTCAAAACGCCGGTGTAGCCGTACAAATTTTGGTGGGCGATTTCGCCTCCGGCGAAGAAGCCTACTAACGGAACGTCACCTAGAGCGCGACGCACGATGTTGAGTTCTGCGCTGGGTGAACCAAAGTGCGGGCCCCCACGGCCTGCGCAACTGACGTAAATTGCGCCCGCCATTCGTCGCGCCAGATGGGGTTGGTTGTCTATGTCGGTATTCATGGCACCCGCCAACTCCGCGGTCATTTCTTCTGGCTCTAGCGCTTCGCGAATCTCCGCACCGATACGCATCAAGTCCGCACGCGCTGCTGCAGCGTTGCGCTGACAAAAGGTGAGTTGCGTACCGACTTCCACTGCTTGCGCGATAGCGACTGCTTTTCGAGCTGGGTCTAGACCAATGATGTGTCTCACCAATACCGCTTCATCAAAATCACCTGTGCGTTTGATAGATGCGTCTTTGGCATGCGCCAAACCAACCAATGTTGCGCGTACTTTGGCCAATGCTGGTTGCGGGTTTGCCAGATCGATATTTAAATCTCTGACCAACACATCTAAGGCTGGTTCACCATCGAGTTGCGTGACCAAATGGTTTTCACAAGCTGTCACCGTGTGCACGGGCGCTACTGGAATGCAACCCTGTGTAACGCGTGAAATAAGTGCAACCTCCGCGTCAAAAGCCACGCCACTCAATCCACCAGAAAACACACCGCCTGCCTTACCTTGACCTGCCATATTGCCGTCACCGCCAGATGCAAACTGCACGACCTCTGATCGACTCGACGCCAATCCACCAAATACATAACCGCTTTCCGTCCGACTCGCCAACTCCGCTATCAGTTCTGTGACGTCAGGTGTTTGTGCATCCGCATGCACCAATGCTGTGTGCGCGATAAATGGATTATTTCCAGTTGCGTGGACTAACGGTGCAACACCACTAAATACCTTGAAATGTTCACTCGATACATCACACAGCATCACGCACATCGCAGGTTCGTCAAAGTACTCCACATTGTTGGCTGCAATGCCAACACCTACCGTACCCGCCCAATCGGTTACTTCAGGTAACTCTGCGCTCAAATAGTCCAAGATGTCTTGCGCATCATGCGCATAAGCATCGGTGATGTACAAAAGTCCAAGTGGGGGTGCATTGGCATATTCGGGCAATGCGAGGTGCGCGCGTAGTTGCGCCAACACCAATCCCGCTGCCATTTGCCACTGCGGATGCGTGGCATGTCCATAGGGAAATAATTTCATGTTTTAGCGAGGCGCTTTAGATTTGGTCGTAGCTGACTTTGTTGCAGTTTTGCGTTTGACACTACTGGGCTCTGCACTACTTTGTGTTTTGGTTGTCGGTTTTTTCACAGGAAAATTCTTTGGAACCGCATTTGTGCCATGCGTCGTTGCATGGTGCGTCATGTCTTTCATAGCATGCGTAGCAATTTGTTGAAATTGCTCAGTTAAGGCACCCCACCATTGGGCTGGATCTATTTTGTTGCCTTTCGAAGCATGGCTCGGTTCAGGTTTTTCTTCCTTGCTCTCAGTGGGTGCATGGGGCTTGACCTTCAGAGACTCCGCCATGTCTTGAAAATTCACATTCATATTTTGCAAAGTCGACAAGGTCATGCGTTGTACTTCCATCGCTTGAATAGTGGCTGCTATGCCCTTGACGTTTTGTTCTAACCAAAACTGCACCGTTTTGAGTTCTTGAATACGTTTATCGATTTCCTGTGGGTCTAGGGTGGGCGCTACCCATCCAGGAATTCCTGAATTTGCGGTAGATGCATGCGGCGTGAGATTTTTCAAAAAATCAAAGCCTGGGACGAACTTTGTGAAATCAAA
>CAYFLF010000326.1:0-1898 GCA_964343725.1 uncultured Bordetella sp. | reverse complement strand
AGTGCCCGCGCCTAACGCGTAGGATTTCATCCAAGATCAAGCAGGCAGCGCCCAAGGTGATGGCGCTGTCTGCTAGATTGAATGCAGGAAAGTGGATGCCTGCGTAATAGAAGTCTAAGAAATCCACCACGTAGCCATACATCACGCGGTCGATCACATTGCCGACTGCGCCACCCAATACACACGCGAGGGCAAATCCAAATAACTTTTGCTGTGCGTGTTGTTTGAGCATCCACACAATCGCAATGGCGGCGATCACGCCCAAGCTCGTGAACAACCAGCGTTGCCAACCACCCGCATTGGCTAAAAAAGAAAACGCAGCGCCTTCGTTGTGTACGCGCACAATATTAAAAAAACTGGTGACAGCAAAACCTTCGCCAAGTTGGTAGGTGCTGACAATCAAAATCTTGGTGAACTGATCAGCCAGCAAAATGGCTATTGCCAATCCGATCCACACCCAATAAGACGTTGTGTTTCGGATAAAGGTGTGGCGTGCCATTCTGGGCCGTCAATCATGCAAAGTGTCGAACTTCGCCAGAGCCAAAGACATTGCTGGTGCATCGCCCACACAAAGTCGGATGCGCGGCATCGCGGCCAATATCTTCGCTGTAGTGCCAGCAACGTTCGCACTTGACAGCTTCACTCGCTTTGACGTCGATGTGCAGATCGCCTGCTTTGCGAATCAGTTGTACTTTGGAGGTGATGAACACAAACTTCACATCGTCCCCAAGCGAAGCCAAAGCGTCAAAGGTGGCGCCGTCACAGCTAATCGTCAATTCGGCTTGCAAGGATGCGCCGATCAAGCCTGCACTGCGTTTGCTTTCAATTTCTTTGTTCGCGAGTTCGCGTACATCTTGAATCATGCGCCACTTAGCCACTAGCGCGGTATTGGGCGCAGACAACTGGCTATAAGTTTCTAAAAAGATAGAAGGGGATGTTCCCATCACACCCCATGCTTCTTCGGCAGTGAAGCTCAAGAAAGGCGCCATCCAACGCAACATGGCTTGGGTAATGGCATAGAGCGCAGTTTGTGCGCTGCGGCGTGACAGTGATCCGGTCGCGGTGGTGTAGAGCCTGTCTTTGAGCACATCTAGATAGAAGGCGCCCAAGTCTTCGGAGCAATACAACTGCAGTTTCGAAACAACAGGGTGAAATTCATACTGGCCGAAATGCCCACCTTCGAAGACACCAACAGTAGCGTTGTACGCGCCCACAATTTCAGCTTGTAACTCAGCCGCGCGTGACAACGCATAACGGTCAATTTCTAACAACTGCTCGAAAGGCACTGCATCTTTCGCCACATCAAAGTCGCTGGTGTTGGCGAGCAAGAACTTGAGGGTGTTGCGAACGCGGCGATAGGTGTCGACCACGCGCGCCAAAATTTTGTCATCGATATTCAGATCGCCTGAGTAGTCGGTAGACGCTACCCACAAGCGCACAATTTCAGCGCCGAGTTTGTCAGTCACCTCTTGCGGTACAACCGTGTTACCCAACGACTTACTCATCTTGCGGCCTTGGCCATCGGTGGCAAACCCGTGGGTCAACAAACCACGATAGGGCGCGCGGTCATACAAGGCGCAACCCAGCAAGAGTGAAGAGTGAAACCATCCACGGTGTTGGTCATGGCCTTCGAGATACAAATCTGCTTCAGGGCCTTGCGCGTGGAAAGGTTCGCGGTCATAAGCATCTTTGTGACTGCCGCGCAGCACATGCTCAAAAGTGGAGCCACTATCGAACCAAACTTCCAAGATGTCGGTGCTCTTGGTGTAGTCAGACGCCGCAGCGTTAAAAGTTTTTCCAGTTTTTGCGAGTAGGGCAAAGATGTCTTCGACGCTAGCCCGACTCCAAGATTCGATGCCACCGTTTTGCACCATGTCCGCTGCGATATCCAAAATTTC
>CAYFLF010000325.1:0-1922 GCA_964343725.1 uncultured Bordetella sp. | reverse complement strand
GCAAACGGCTTTCCTGGCTTAATCGCCAACTGCCATAAATTCAAACTACCCAAACGTTCTACTGCTGGCTTGATATGGTCTTCTTCACCCACTGAAACACCACCACTGGTGAGAATCAAATCGTGTTGCTGCGCTGCGCTTTGTAACGCATCCACCGTCGCCTCACGTTGATCAGGCACGATGCCTAAATCGGTTACCTCACAGCCTAAGCGTTGCAACATGGCGCGCAAGAAAAACCGATTGGAGTTGTAAATAGCACCAGCAGGCATCTTGTCAGGCGAAATATCTCCAGGCATGACCAACTCATCGCCCGTAGAAAACAAGGCCACGCGCGGGCGTCTTACTACTTCTAATTGCGCCAAACCAACACTAGCTGCCATGCCTAAGGCTGCAGGCGTGAGTCGATCACCTTTTTGTAAAACTTTTGCGCCACGCATCACATCTTCACCAGATCGACGAATCCATTGACCCATCGATACGGCCGACTTCACACTGACTTGGCTGTCGTCCAAAGCTTCGCAGTCTTCTTGCATCACCACCGCGTCTGCGCCATCTGGGATAGGCGCACCCGTAAAAATCCGCGCCGCTTCGCCTGTGTGTAAGGTGGTGCCATAAGAGCCAGCAGGAATGCGCTGTGTCACTTTTAAAACGGCATTGGCTTGTGCACAGTCTGCTGAGCGCACCGCATAGCCATCCATGGAACTGTTGTCTTGCGGCGGCACCTGCAAGGCAGACACCACATCTTGCGCCAGCACTCGACCATCAGCGTCAAAAGTAGAGACCGATTCGATTTGCGGCAGGACTTGCGCTGACGCTAGTAATTTAGGCAGCGCTTCATCTAAGGTCAAGAGTGGGGGTCTGCTCATAAATCAAATGCGCCTGTAGGGGAACCACCTTTAAGCAGTTTCGCAGTGCTTGGCAATGTAGCTTTTAATTTGTGCCACATCGGCTTTCATCACATGAACCCGCTTAGGTAAGAGCTCGATACCCTCAAACTTAGGTGGACGCTTTGGCGTTTGCCCCAAGGCCTCTTCTATAGTCTCCGCAAATTTGATGGGCAATGCAGTTTCCAAAACCAGCATAGGCGTCCCCTTTTTGCAATATTCAAGTGCCACCTTTAAGCCATCTGCGGTGTGGGTGTCGATCATTTCATGGTACTGCGCATATACCGATTGAATCGTGCTTAAACGGTTTGCATGGGTACTTTTACCACTGACAAATCCAAACTGCTTGGCAGCCAAAGCAAAGCGAGGGTGTTGGCTTAAATCAAAACTGCCCTTTGTAGAGAGCTGCATAGAGAACAAGTCACGCGTCGCCTCTGCATCACGATCTAACAAATCAAACACAAAGCGCTCGAAGTTGCTGGCTTTAGAAATGTCCATCGATGGGCTTGACGTTTCGTGCGTATCTGCAGTGCCCCGCACACGGTAGACACCTGTTTTGAAAAATTCGTCCAAGACATCGTTTTCGTTGGTGGCCACGACCAAGGTATCGATAGGCAAGCCCATCATGCGAGCCACATGACCCGCGCAGATATTGCCAAAATTTCCGCTTGGAACAGCAAAGCTGACCTTTTGCGAGTTGTTAGTGGTCGCTTGAAAGTAGCCCGCAAAGTAATACACCACTTGTGCGAGCAAGCGCGCCCAATTGATGGAATTAACAGTCCCAATTTTGTATTTGGCTTTGAATTCCAAATCGTTAGAAACCGCTTTCACCAAATCTTGGCAATCGTCGAACACACCTTCAATCGCGATGTTGTGGATGTTCGCGTCCATCAAGCTGAACATTTGTGCTTGTTGAAAGGGGCTCATGCGTCCATGCGGACTAGTCATAAAGACACGAACACCGCGCTTACCGCGCATGGCGTATTCCGCTGCACTTCCTGTATCGCCACTGGTCGCGCCAAAAATATTGAGTTCTTC
>CAYFLF010000324.1:0-1938 GCA_964343725.1 uncultured Bordetella sp. | reverse complement strand
TTCATGCCTTTTTCGCGAGGCGTGAGATCAAAACTTGCGCCATAGGCCAACATCAAACGTCTGCGCTCAATCGACATGCTGTCAGGCATCACCAAAACCAGTTTGTAGCCTTTCACCGCTGCCACCATGGCCAATCCAACGCCAGTGTTACCAGAAGTAGGTTCGATGATGGTGCCACCAGGTTTGAGTGCGCCAGATTTTTCTGCAGCTTCAATCATGGCAAGCGCAATACGGTCTTTGATCGAGCCACCTGGGTTGGAGCGCTCAGATTTGATCCACACCTGATGCGTATTACCAAATAAACGGTTGATACGAATGTGTGGCGTATGACCGATGGTTTCTAAAACATTGTTTGCTTTCATAGGTATCTCCAGTTAACTTTTAATTTTCCACTATTTAATGAGACGAAAGTATTGCCAGTGCAACAGCTTCACCAACTTTGATGCCATCTACTCCAGCCGACAAAATACCGCCTGCATATCCAGCGCCTTCACCAGCGGGATACAGCCCAGCCATACTGGGGCTTTGCAAGCTGACATCGTCACGCTCAATTCTTAAGGGTGACGAGGTGCGTGTTTCAACCCCAGTCATCACAGCATCATGCATATCGAAGCCTTTTATTTTTTTTCCAAAAATAGGCAATGCTTCGCGCATAGCATCTGTAGCAAAACTGGGCAGTGCAGCGTTGAGATGCACCATCTTCACACCTGGCTTGTATGACGGCAGTACGCTAGCCAACTCCGTCGATGGTTGATTGGCAATGAAGTCGCCTACCAATTGCGCTGGTGCTTCGTAATTGCTTCCGCCCAATACATACGCCGTCGCTTCTAGTTGTCGTTGCAGCACCAGTCCAGACAAGGGATGAAATTTATCCATTGCAGTCGGAGAGTCGTGGCGCACTGCATTCCCCATTTCTTGCCCTAACTCTGCTTCAAATGCCGCAGGGTCTGTTGGGTAATCGCTTGGATCAATTCCTACGACCAGCCCCGCATTGGCATTGCGCTCATTGCGCGAGTATTGGCTCATGCCATTTGTCACCACACGTCCTACCTCACTGGTGGCGGCTACTACCGTACCCCCTGGGCACATGCAAAAGCTGTACACAGCACGACCATTGGCAGCATGGTGCACCAGTTTGTAATCTGCAGCACCTAACAAAGGATGGCCTGCGTGCTGACCCCAACGCGCGCGATCAATCACGCTTTGTGGGTGCTCAATGCGTACACCAATAGAAAACGGTTTCGCTTGCATCGCCACAGCATGGCGGTGCAACATGGTGAAGGTGTCGCGCGCACTATGGCCAAGCGCTAACACAACATGGCGCGCGGGGAGGGTGTAAGTTTCATCGCGCGCGTAGTCTTGAATGCGTAAAGCCACTACATATTGGGTAGCTTGTTTATCAAGACTTGAGGCAGTTGTGTGGCGTGTACTGGCTTCGTATTCAATATCAACCACCCGTTGCTCAAACCGCACTTCACCACCGAGTCTGATAATTTCCTCGCGCAAGCCTTCCACCACTTTGACCAATTTAAAGGTGCCAATATGGGGATGCGCTGCAAACAAAATATCTTCGGGCGCACCAAAGCGCACAAACTCTTGCATCACTTTGCGCCCTAAATGGCGCGGGTCTTTAATTTGGCTGTAGAGCTTGCCGTCAGAAAAAGTGCCCGCACCGCCTTCACCAAATTGCACATTGCTGCGCGGATTCAAGATATGTTTACGCCACAGGCCCCAAGTGTCTTTGGTGCGTTGTCGCACAGGCGTGCCGCGCTCGATCACGATGGGCTTCAAACCCATTTGCGCCAAAACCAGTGCCGCAAAAATACCGCAAGGGCCAAAACCAACCACTACGGGTCTTGCATGTTCTTCGTGCCCCCAATCTGCAGGTGCATGCATCGGTGGTTGCCACGTCATATTCGGCGTAGCTTGAATATGCGA
>CAYFLF010000323.1:0-1951 GCA_964343725.1 uncultured Bordetella sp. | reverse complement strand
CAGTGGTGAACTGGGATAGCTACCAGCCCACCAAGCCTAAATTTATTGGCAGGCGCGTTTTTAAAAACTTTGATTTAACTGAACTCGAGCCATTCATCGACTGGGCACCGTTTTTCCAAACATGGGATTTGGCAGGGCCTTTCCCAGCGATTTTGGAAGATGCGGTGGTGGGCGATGAGGCCAAAAAAGTATTTGCCGATGGTCAAGCGATGCTCAAAAAAATCATCGAAGGTCGTTGGTTGACTGCCAATGCTGTGGTCGGTTTGTACCCTGCGCAACGCGTGGGGGACGACATCGTTTTGTATGCAGATGAATCGCGCCAGCAAGAAGTGATGACTTGGTATGGCTTGCGTCAGCAAACTGTGAAGCCCAATGACAATCCCAATCGTTGTTTATCGGATTTTGTAGCCGATCAAACCCAAGCGGCTGATTACGTGGGCATGTTTGCCGTGACAGCAGGCATTGGCAGCGAGAAGCAAGAGAAGCGCTTTATCGACGCACACGACGATTACTCCGCCATTTTGTTTAAGGCGCTAGCAGACCGTTTGGCCGAAGCCTTTGCCGAATGCATGCACCAGCGCGTGCGCAAAGACTTATGGGGTTATGCGGCAGATGAGTCGCTCGACAATACTGAATTAATCGCAGAAAAATACCAAGGCATCCGCCCTGCCCCTGGCTACCCCGCTTGTCCGGATCACAGCGCCAAGCGCGCCATGTTTGATGTGTTGCAGTGCAGCGATATTGGCATGGACTTGACCGAAAGCTTGGCAATGACGCCAGCGGCGAGTGTGAGTGGTTTTTATTTGGCGCATCCGCAAGCCCGCTACTTCAATGTGGGCCGAATTGGTGAAGATCAAGTGAACGATTTGGCGCAACGCCAAGGCGTGGAAGTGAAAGAGTTGCAAAGGTTGCTCGCGCCTAATCTTTAAAAAGAAGCGCAAATTGCGGGCAAGTTGCGCTTCATTCAATGATCTAGGTGTGAAATGGCAATACACACGCTAAGGTAGTCCATCGCTTAAGACGATTTTTTAGTACTCAAACACTCCTTCATAAAGTCTTTACGCTCTTGGCCTTTTTTGCCTTCTGCGTTTTTGTTACAAGTTGCCATGCGATTTGGTTTTTTAGGCTTTTCATCCTCTGCATGGGCTGTGTTTAGCGCGTTTAGCAATAGCGCCAAACCAAGTCCTAGCAGGTAGGTAAACACCTTCATTCAAACTCCTTTCTCAGGTGATGCGGTTGAAACGAATCATTGGTAGCCTTGCAGCAAGACATGCGCTTGCTTGCAAAACCACCAAAGGTATTTTTGAAAAATATGGCCACTTGCTGGGTGGGCGAGAGTTACAAAATTTGAAAGTTTCGAAAACGCTTACTTACCAACTATTACCCTTCGGTATTGAATAGCCTCAGCTATGTGCGCTGTGTCAACGGCATCGGAATTGGCTAAATCGGCAATCGTGCGCGCCACACGCAATGCGCGGTGGGTACTGCGTCCAGACCAGCCAAGCTGAGCCGCAGCCTTGTTTAGAAACTGCAACGCTTGTGTGGAAGCCTTGACTGATTTCTCTAATGATGCGCTGACTAAATGTTGGTTATCGACGCCTTGCCTGTCGATGGCGCGCGCGTGCGCTGCCACACATCGCTTACGCACACACTGGGTTGATTCACCGGCAGATGCTTGTAGTAATTCGTCCGGACGAAGCGTTGCAACTTCTACTTGCAAATCAATGCGGTCTAACAAAGGCCCGCTCAATTTGCCTTGGTAGCGCGCTATTTGGTCCGGCGTGCATCGGCATGCTTTTAACGGCGATCCCAAATAACCGCAAGGACATGGGTTCATGGCGGCAATCAATTGAAATTGCGCCGGGAACTCGGCTTGGGTCGCGGCACGTGACAAGGTAATTCGTCCGTTTTCCAATGGCTCACGAAGCGCCTCGAGCGCGCGACGAGGAAA
>CAYFLF010000322.1:0-1966 GCA_964343725.1 uncultured Bordetella sp. | reverse complement strand
CGCCTTAAACAGCGCCTAAATGCGCTTATCAAGAAGTCATGCGCGCAGAACCAGAGGTCACTCGGTCTGCCTTCATCACCGACTGTAAGCGGCGTAAGTTGCGCAACACGGCATCAATATGCGCGGTGTCGCGCACGCCAATGACAAAACGCAAATCGGCAGTTTCTTGGCCAGAGACTTCGTCTGGCATGTTGACGAAATTGATGTCTGCCTCTGCCGAGGTGATTGCTGAAGCAACGCGAGCCAACACACCTTTGCCGTTACTGACCGTCACGACCACGCCAGCTTCAAAGGTTCTGGCTGGCTCGTCAGACCATTCAACAGCGATAAAGCGCTCGCTGTCTTTGTATTTCAAATGCTTGGCGACCGAGCAAGTTTCATGGTGAACGACGAGTCCTTCACCATGACCTAAGTAGCCAAGAATAGGGTCGCCAGGAATTGGTCTGCAACAAGGTGCATATTGCACGGAAGCATTGGCGCTTCCATCCACCACCACACTGCCTTGCGAGATGGTTTCGTGGGCGGTGAAACGCTCGCGGCTCATCAACAAGGGGTCAGGCTTTTGGCCAACTTCAGATAGCAATTGCGCCAAGCGACGCGCCACGATACTCGCCACCCTTTTGCCCAAACCGATATCGACCATCAGTTCGTCCAATGATTTACTGCCAGTAAAGCGCAGCAGCTTGTCCCACAGGGATTGGTGTTGCGCGTCCCGCACCGGCATGTTTTCAATACCTTCGGCGCGAAGCGCTTGCGCCAAAAGCGTTTCGCCCAAATCTTTCGATTCAGACTGCGCCATGGTTTTGAGGTGGTGGCGAATTTTGGAGCGGGCGCGACCCGTGCGAACAAAACCTAACCACGCAGGGTTGGGGCTGGCTTCGGGGGAGGTGATCACTTCCACCACATCGCCATTGGTGACTTCGGTGCGCAAGGGCACTGACGCGCCGTTGATTTTGGCGGCGGTGGCGTGGTCGCCCACGTCGCTGTGCACTGCATAAGCAAAATCGACCACCGTAGCGCCCCGCGGCATGGCCATGATGCGACTCTTGGGCGTAAACACATAAACAGCGTCTGGGAACAAATCAACTTTGACATGGTCCCAAAACTCGGTGGCATCACGCGTCTCGTTTTGGATGTCGAGCAAGGACTGCAACCACTTATTGCCTAAGTTGTCGTTGTTGTCGGAGGAAGCCCCGCTAGATTTGTAGAGCCAATGTGCGGCGACACCAGACTCGGCGACCAAATGCATGGGCTCGGTGCGCATCTGAAATTCCACATTCAAACCAAACGGCCCCACCAAAGTGGTGTGCAAAGACTGGTAGCCGTTTAGCTTGGCAATCGCAATATGGTCTTTGAACCTACCTGGCACTGGTTTGTAGAGTTGATGCAAGACCCCCAAGGCGGTGTAGCAGTCCGTCACCTGGGGCAAGATGAGGCGAAAGCCGTAAATATCTGTGACTTGGGCAAAGCTCAAGTGCTTGGTGTCCATTTTTTTGTAAATGGAATAGAGGGTTTTTTCACGTCCAGAAATGCGCACCGACAAGCCAGCTTTGGTGAAAGCGGTCTCTACTTCTTGTTGCACGCGCTTCATCAAGTCGCGACGGCGCTGGCGCGCTTTGTTGACAGCTTTGCCCAGCACTTTGTAGCGCCAAGGCATCAAATGCTGAAACGCTAGCTCTTGTAGTTCACGGTATGTCTGGTTGAGCCCTAAGCGGTGGGCGATGGGGACATAGATATCGAGCGTCTCGCTAGAAATGCGACTCCACTTGTTGCGCGGCATGTCGCCCATGGTGCGCATATTGTGACTACGGTCAGCGAGTTTGACCAAGATCACGCGCACATCGCGCGCCATAGCCAAGAGCATTTTGCGGAAAGACTCGGCTTGGCTTTCTTCGCGGGTGTTGAATTCGAGCTTGTCGAGTTTGGTCAAACCATCGACCAAGTCCGCTACTTGAATGCCAAAGCG
>CAYFLF010000321.1:0-1979 GCA_964343725.1 uncultured Bordetella sp. | reverse complement strand
CCTGCGAAAATACCGCCTTCACTTGGAACGGGCCCGTCCTGCCCTCAAGCACATGTCGCACCCCAATTCGCAATATTCGTTAAGCGATTTCGATTTCGATTTGCCACCCGCGCTGATCGCCCAACACCCAGCCGCGCAACGCAGTGATTCGCGCCTGCTCGACGGGCGAACTGATTCCGCTGTCAAAGATCGCATCTTCAAAGAATTACCCGAACTTCTGCAAGCGGGTGACCTGCTGGTGTTTAACGACACGCAAGTGGTGAAGGCGCGCTTGTTCGGTGAAAAACCCAGCGGTGGCAAGCTGGAGTTATTGGTAGAGCGCGTTTTGCCTGACGTCGCGGGTCAAGCCCCCCACCAAGTTGTGGCACACATGAAAGTAAGCAAAAAACCACCGGTTGGAGCGGTCATGCGTATGGGGCCAGATGGCAGGGCATTCAGCGCCACTTATCTAGGTCGGTGGCCCGATGAAAACGGCCAACTGTTTCGCTTTGCGTTTAGCGACGAGCCGCATGCGCTGATGCAAAAGTACGGGCATGTGCCGCTACCGCCTTACATCACCCACACAGATTCAGCCGAGGACGAGCAACGCTACCAAACGATTTTTGCCAAAGAACCAGGCGCAGCGGCTGCACCTACCGCAGCTTTGCACTTTGACCAAGGCGTGATGGATGCGCTTGCCAGTAAAGGCTTACACACCGCCAACGTCACATTGCACGTTGGTGCTGGAACGTTTCAACCTGTCAAAACGGAAAACCTCTCGGAACATCGCATGCACAGCGAGTGGTACAACATTCCGGCCAGCACCCTACAAGCCATCGCAGATTGCCGCGCACGGGGCGGGCGCGTTGTTGCAGTTGGCACCACCAGCGTACGCACATTGGAGTCATGGGCACAGTCGGGTCAAACCAGCGGCGACACGCAGATTTTTATTACGCCGGGATTTGTGTTTCAGGTGGTGGATGTGCTCATCACGAATTTCCATTTGCCTAAAAGTACTTTGCTCATGCTGGTGAGTGCATTTGCGGGGTTCGAACAGATGCATGCGCTTTACCAACATGCGATCGCGATGGGCTACCGATTTTTCAGTTACGGGGATGCGATGCTTTTAGAAAGAAGCAAGAACTAACATTACCAAGAATTACCAAGATGCTGACATTCAATCTCTTAAAAACCGAAGGCCATGCCCGCCGTGGCCGCCTGACTTTGAACCACGGTGTGGTCGAGACGCCTATTTTTATGCCCGTGGGCACCTATGGAACGGTCAAAGGCGTGATGCCGCGCAGCCTGCATGAGATGGGCGCACAAATCATTTTGGGCAACACCTTCCATTTGTGGATGCGCCCTGGCTTAGATGTGATGCAAAGCTTCTGTGGCTTACACGCCTTCGAGCAATGGCACAAACCTATCCTCACTGACAGTGGCGGCTTTCAAGTGTGGAGCTTGGGTGCGATGCGCAAAATCACCGAAGAAGGCGTGCACTTTGCCTCGCCTGTGAATGGCGACAAATTGTTTATGTCGCCCGAGGTGAGTATGCAAATCCAAACCACCCTCAATAGTGACATCGTCATGCAACTCGACGAATGCACGCCATACCAAACCGATGGCAAATTGACTACCGAAGCGCAAGCGGCGCAGTCTATGGAAATGAGCTTGCGTTGGGCGCGGCGTAGCCAAGATGAATTTGCACGATTGAACAACCCCAACGCCTTGTTTGGCATCGTGCAAGGCGGTATGTTCGAAAACCTGCGCCAAGCTTCGCTGGAGCAACTCGTGGCAATGGATTTTCCAGGCTATGCCGTGGGCGGCGTGAGCGTCGGCGAGCCCAAGGATGAAATGCTGCGCATCATGGCGCACACACCGCACCGGCTGCCCGAACACAAACCACGCTACTTAATGGGCGTTGGCACCCCCGAAGATTTGGTCGAAGGCGTGGCCCAAGGCGTTGACATGTTTGACTGCGTCATGCCCACCCGCAATGC
>CAYFLF010000320.1:0-1982 GCA_964343725.1 uncultured Bordetella sp. | reverse complement strand
ATCAACCCTATTAGCAAAACGGCAAACAATACTTGGGCAGAGACACCAGCAACAGCAGACTGCTCGAATGCTTCAGGTAAAAGCCGCATAAAAGCAGTTGCTAACAATGCCCCAGCCGCGAGGCTGAGTAAGTGCTGGGTAAAACGTGACAGCAAGGCATACGCAAGCATGGCCGCCAACCACACACTCCCTACACCAGCAACCAAAGTTCCTACAAAAATCGCAATCAGAGTCATGGGTGAATCATAGGCACAAAGCCAGAGCCTCTTGTGCAGCTATACGACCTTCATCAGTTGGGATCACCCACACTTCCACATTGCTTTGGTCATCGTGAATAGACTGCGGACGGTCACCCCGAGCAGCTATGTTGCTAGCAACATCCACTGAAACACCCAAATAGCTCAGTGCAATACCCACTTTTTGCCGAAGCTTGGCATCGTGCTCACCGATACCGCCTGTGAAAGCTAAAACGTCTAGCCCTCCTAGACAGGCAGTCAAGGCGCCGATCTCACGCACCACACGGTGCGTGAACAAATCAATCGCAAAGTCTGCTGATGGCGAATGTGAGGCTCGCAATGTGCGCATATCGGCGCTTTCACCTGAAACACCTAACAAGCCACTTTGTTTGTAGAGCATTTTCTGGATCGCGTCATGCGACCAACCTTGCTCCATCAAGTAAAGCAAAACTCCTGGGTCCAACGCACCACTGCGTGAGCCCATCATCAAACCATCTAAAGCCGAAAAGCCCATCGTGGTGGCGCAACTCTGGTGCTCCACAGTGGCACACAAACTAGCACCATTACCAAGGTGCGCCATCACGGTACGGCCAGCTGATTTAGGTGACACATCTTCTAGCACCTGGCTCAAAAACTGGTACGACAAACCATGAAAACCAAAACGCCGCACACCTGATTGGGTCAGTTTTTTATCAATCGCAAAAGTGGTTTCTAAAGGCGATAAGGTTCGGTGAAAAGCGGTGTCGAAACACGCGATTTGCGGTAAATGTGGAAATGTTTGTGAAAACGCATGAATTCCAGCTAAGTTATGGGGTTGGTGCAATGGTGCGAGGGCGTTGAGTTCTGCTAGGTGGGTTAAGACTTCAGGTGTTACCCGAACGCTAGCTAAATAGCGTGTGCCACCATGCACCACACGATGCGCAATAGCTTGCAACGCAATATGCGAAAACTGGGTCGTTAATAAATCGTGAAGCGCCAATAAAGCAGCATCAAACGGCTCTGAATTTTTAGGTACGACAACTGCGGCAGTTGTTTTTTCTTGGCCTTTCACCTTCCAGCTTAAGCTGGGATTGCCAGACGGTTCTAAGCCTTCAATATTTCCCGTCATCTCAGCTTCGCCAATCTTGGTTGACGAATCAATGAGGGGATATAGCGCGAACTTCAAGCTGGAAGAACCAGCGTTGACCGAGAGAATACTCATGCTGGGTGTTGACGATTGTGGTGGACCACCAATTTCACCAACAAAGCAGACGCACTTCGTGCCATGGCAGTATCTGAGCGACTGGTCAAGGCAATGGGGACGCGAGCGCCCAACACAATACCCGCACCAGAAGCACCTGCCAATATCTCGACTTGCTTGATCATCATATTGCCCGCTTCAATATCAGGCGCCACCAGAATATCAACCTGCCCCGCCACCGAAGAAGCAATATGTTTGACTTGAGCAGCATGAGAGGAAATAGCGTTATCAAACGCCAATGGACCATCGAGTAAACCACCTTTGATTTGCCCTCGGTCCGCCATCTTGCAAAGTGCTGCTGCATCAAGCGTAGAAGGCATGCTGGGATTGACAGTCTCTACCGCAGCCAAAATCGCAACTTTAGGCTCTGCTAATCCCATGACATGCGCAAAATCGATCGCGTTTCGCACGATGTCGGCCTTCTCTGCGAGCGTGGGTGCAATATTGAGAGCGGCGTCAGTGATATACAAAGGCTTGGGGTACATCGGCACTTGGCACCTAAAGAC
>CAYFLF010000319.1:0-1995 GCA_964343725.1 uncultured Bordetella sp. | reverse complement strand
GAGCGTGGGATGGACAAGGCGGGCATCAAATTGATCGGAACCGGAGACATTACCGATGACGATATCTTGAACGGTATGGGCGACGTGGCGGTGGGCGTGGTGACCTCGCACCACTATTCCACTTCGCACAACTCTGCGGTCAACAAGAAGTTTGTCGCGGCCTTCGAAAAAGCCAATGCCGGTCTGCGCCCTAACTTTATGGCCGTAGGTGGCTACGACGGTATGCGCGTGATTTATGAAGCAGCCAAAGCCACCAAAGGCGGCAGCGGCGAAGCCTTGTTAGCGGCCATGAAGGGTCAGATTTTTGAGAGCCCACGCGGCCCGATGTTCATCGATGCGCAAACCCGCGATGTCGTGCACAACATCTACATCCGCAAGGTGGAAAAGGTCAACGGCCAACTCTATAACCAAGAGTTTGAAACCCTCAAAGACGTCAAAGACCCAGGCAAAAACAAATAAGCCTCTGTGACGATCCTGTTTGACGGCATTGCCTATGGCATGCTGCTTTTCATTCTGGCCGTAGGCCTCTCGGTGACGATGGGGTTGATGAATTTCATCAACCTCGCGCACGGTGCGTTTGCGATGGTGGGGGGCTACCTCACCGTCGTGTTGATGCAGCGGTTCGATGTGCCTTTCTTGGTTTGTTTGCCTATCGCGTTTGCGGGTACGGCGCTATTGGGTGCGGTTTTAGAACGCACTTTGTACCGCCCGATGTACCGCAAACCGCATTTGGACCAGGTGCTGTTTTCGATTGGGCTGGCCTTTATGGCGGTGGCCTCGGTGGATTACTTCGTCGGTTCGCAGCAGCAGATCATGCAACTTCCCGAGTGGCTCAAAGGCCGCACCGAATTGGGCGTGGGAACGCCTTGGGAATTGGGCATGGGGCACTATCGCTTGTTCATCGTCGCGGTGTGCGCGGCGTTGACAGTTGGTTTGCAATACGTGCTGTCGGCCACCCGTTTTGGCAGTCGTTTGCGCGCGAGTGTGGACGACCCGCGTGTGGCGGCAGGCATGGGGATCAATGTGAATGTGGTCTTCGCCATGACCTTTGCAGTCGGATCGGGTTTGGCGGGTTTGGGTGGTGCTTTGGGTGCCGAGGTGCTGGGCTTGGACCCCACTTTCCCGCTCAAATTCATGGTGTATTTTTTGATTGTGGTGGCGGTCGGTGGCACTTCTTCGATCACGGGCCCCTTGCTGGCGGCTTTGCTTTTGGGCGTTGCCGATGTGGCGGGTAAATATTACGTACCCAAACTGGGTGCATTCATCGTCTATTCCTTGATGCTGGCGATTTTGATGTGGCGTCCGCAAGGTTTGTTTGTGCGGCAAGGGGGGAAGTGATGCAAGACGTGTTGCTGAAAACCTCTCGTATCCAATGGTGGGAGCCATTGGTGTGGTTGCTGGCGTTCATAGGTCCTTGGCTCTTCCCGCAGCATGCGTTGATCATCAATGAGATTGCCATCGTGGCGCTCTTTGCGGTGTCGCTGGATTTGGTGCTGGGTTTTAGCGGCGTCGTGTCCTTAGGCCACGCGTCGTTTCTAGGCTTTGGGGCTTACACCGCGGCATTGTTTGCCAAGTGGATCCATCCTGACCCGCTATTAGGTTTGGCGGTTGGAACGCTGGCGGCATGTGTGCTGGGTGCCTTGTGTTCGGCCACGATTTTGCGCGGCAGTGATTTGACGCGCTTGATGGTCACCTTAGGCATGGCGCTGATCTTGTTTGAGTTGGCCAATAAGTTTGACGGTTTGACAGGTGGCTCGGACGGACTGCAAGGCGTCATGATGGGCCCCGTGTTGGGACGCTTTGAGTTTGACTTGATGGGCCAAGTGGCTGCGAGTTATTCCTTGACCGTCTTGCTGGCGCTATTTTTCTTGGCGCGTCGATTGGTGCATTCGCCCTTTGGAGCCACTTTGAAGGCGGTGCGTGACAACCGTTTGCGGGCAATGGCGATTGGCATTCCCGTCTCAGCACGGTTGGCGGTGGTGTACACCATCGCTG
>CAYFLF010000318.1:0-2013 GCA_964343725.1 uncultured Bordetella sp. | reverse complement strand
ACACGGCTTGTCAAAACCGTTGGGCTAACTTGCGCGTTTAGGCGCACCACCGATTCAGGTTGGTTTCAATCTAGACAGATAGCTAGATTAATTTAGAATTCTTTGCGTTCATCCATCACGGAGCATTCATCTTGCAAGTTCAATTGGCTGAAATCAAAAACAAAATGTCCGAATACGTTCGGGCTGTCCAAAATGGCAGCACGTTTGAAATCACGGTACGCGGCATACCCGTGGCCATGCTGTCGCCAATCAACAAACCATCCACCAAAGCTGGTTTTCAAGCGCGCGTGTCGAGTTTGATGGCTGACCCCAACACACCCAAATTGGATGTCATGGCGGCTTTGAAAGAGGGTCGTAAGTGAAGCTTGTCGTTGATAACTCCGTGGCAATGCGCTGGCTGTTTGCTGACGGGTCGAAGGCGGATCGTCAATATGCCAACGAAGTGGCTGCCTTGGTTGAAACCTCAGAGGTACACATGCCCGCCTTGTTTGTCATTGAAGCTGCCAATGTCATTTCCAGAGCATTGAAAACTGGGGTGATCACGGCACAAGAAAGTCAAGCTCGGTTTGATTTGCTCAATGCCATGCAAGCAAACATCGACCCCATCGAATCAACCCATTCAACGATGCCATTGGCCATCCAAGCATTTGAACTGGGCCTCTCTGCCTACGACGCCAGTTATTTACGGTTGGCTCAAAAACTAGGCTGCCCACTCGCGACGCTGGACAAGGATTTACGTCGGGCTGCGAAAAATTGCGGGGTTGAGATTGCAGGGGTTGGTGCTTAATTGGGATCAGGCTCACGAGCACATATCTAGTTGACTGAACTCATTGGGCGAATTGTCAAAATTTCCTCGTCCCAGTCGGCATCTCTTGCCCTGCAAATTCTGAGCTTATTTTTTGCAAGTGCTGCTGGCCTTTGCGCCCCCAAAACGCTAGGATAGCCCCAAGCCTAGGAGTGACCTCATGACCTCAAAAATTCAACTGCCCAAAGTCGTTCAAACCCGCATCAACCGTATGGCTCAGGCAACCGGACGTAGCCCCGCGACCATGCTGCGCTTTGTCCTAAGAGATGGCTTTGAGGCTGTTGAACGCAGCATCAAGGAAAACGCCGTGGCGGATGCCCAGTTTGCCAGTGGCGCAAGCATGACCCACAACGATGTGTTGCGCGAAGCCCGCGAATTGCTGAGCCAGTCCAAGCGCGACGTGCGTGCTGCTGCATGACGCTTGAGGTCGTCTGGTCAGCGCAGGCGCGCAGTCAATTGATAGCCACGCTCACTTACATCTCCAAAGATGACCCTCCCACGGCAGACTTGTTTCTCAAGCGGGTGGACAAATCGCTGCGCCTACTGGCTGACGCGCCTGACATGGGCGTGCCTACTCCAGTCTCTGGTGTTCGTACTTATGCCGTTCCTAAGACGGGTCACAGTTTTGACTACCGAACCACACGCCAAGAAATTCGCATTCAGCGCTGGTACAGGCAAAGACAGCAGCCTCTGAGCACCCCATGACCACGAGCAACTTCGCCTATTTCCAAGTCGCGTTGTCTACCCCAACTTGGCAATACAAGCATCGTTATCGGCGATACGAAGTCGGATCTGCACGGCCAATCGAACCCGGTCTGCCGCAGGCAGTATTCGAGCTTGTTCGCTGAGTACTTAGATGAGGTCGGCCATAGTGATCTGCCGGTGATAACCTAGGTCTGCAGCTCAAGGGGTAGACCCGCTGTTGGTGTCAGAGTTGAGGGGGGAACAAAGAACTATCCGGCACTGCGTGGTTTTATCGTACAGCGTCCGGTGGGCCGCAAGTTTATGCATCACTTTCAGTGGCGGACCAAGGGTGAAGATGTTTGCGATGCATAAAGTCTAAGCTCAGGGACGCACCGCCTACGGCGCGTCCCCTGGACACGAGAAAGCGCAAGCTCACAAGCCGCTGTTCCGGCCAAGCAAAACGGCCCCGGAATCGCTCCCAGAGCCGTTGCTTTAACTCAAGCAATCAAGCAATTAAGCGGTCA
>CAYFLF010000317.1:0-2023 GCA_964343725.1 uncultured Bordetella sp. | reverse complement strand
AACTACGCGTGATCCCAGTCGCAGGACACGACAGCATGTTGCTCAACCTCTCTGGCGCCCATGGCCCGTTTTTTACGCGCAACATATTGATATTGACCGATAACGCAGGACGTACAGGCATCGGTGAAGTTCCAGGTGGCGAAAAAATCCGCAAAACCTTGGAGGATGCTACCCCTTTGGTCATGGGCCAAAGCATAGGAAATGTGCAAGCCGTGCTCAACCAGATGCGCACGCAATTTGCTGATCGCGATGCAGGTGGTCGAGGTTTGCAAACCTTTGATTTGCGCACCACTATTCATGCCATTACTGCAGTCGAGTCTGCGCTATTAGATTTACTTGGACAACATTTAGGCGTTCCCGTTGCGGCCCTATTGGGCGAAGGCCAGCAGCGTACATCTGTTGAGATGCTTGGCTATTTGTTCTATGTAGGTGACAGAACCAAAACAGATTTGCCCTATCGCACAGAACCCCATGCGGATAACGAATGGTTTCGGTTACGTAATGAAAAAGCTTTGACACCAGAAGCAGTTGTTCGTCTAGCCGAGGCCGCCCGAGAAAAATATGGCTTTGATGATTTCAAACTCAAAGGTGGTGCATTGGCAGGCGAGGCAGAGATAGACGCGATCCGCGCTTTGCATGAACGATTCCCGCAAGCACGCGTCACGATCGACCCCAACGGCGGTTGGTTACTCAAAGATGCAGTGCGTTTGATGCGTGACTTGCATGGCGTTGTAGCCTACGCTGAAGACCCTTGTGGCGCGGAAGAAGGTTTTAGTGGTCGCGAAGTGATGGCGGAATTTAGACGCCAAACCGGTTTGCCCACGGCTACCAATATGGTCGCCACAGACTGGCGTCAGATGGTGCACTCCTTATCTTTACAAAGTGTCGACATTCCATTGGCTGACCCTCATTTTTGGACAATGGCGGGCTCTGTGCGGGTTGCGCAAACGTGTAGAGATTGGGGCTTAACTTGGGGCTCGCATTCCAACAACCACTTTGATGTGTCATTGGCAATGTTTACCCATGTGGGCGCCGCCGCACCCGGTAAAGTGACCGCGATGGACACCCATTGGATATGGCAAGATGGACACGGTTTGACGCAAGAGCCTTTGCAAATTGTGAAAGGGCATATTCAAGTTCCTACTGCTCCTGGGTTAGGCGTGCAACTCGATATGCAAAAAGTAGAAGCCGCGCATCAACTCTATCTACAACATGGTCTAGGTGCGC
The DNA here is from genome assembly GCA_964343725.1 of uncultured Bordetella sp. Taxonomy (GTDB): domain Bacteria; phylum Pseudomonadota; class Gammaproteobacteria; order Burkholderiales; family Burkholderiaceae_C; genus Limnohabitans. Next base: position 796 of record CAYFLF010000317.1, on the reverse strand, counting down.
GTGATGATGCAATAGCGATGCAGTACCTCATACCAGGATGGAAGTTCGACCCGAAGCGTCCTTGTATGGTGCGATAAACAATGAAGGAGACGTAGATGCAATTGCCCTCTTTGAAACATCTTGTGAGCGAAGAAGAATGGAAGTTACGCGTCCATTTGGCTGCTTGCTACCGATTGGTGGCGATGTATGGGTGGAGCGATTTGATATTTACCCATATTAGTGCCAAGTTGCCTGCGAGTGTGTCGGGCAAAGACTCTCATTTCTTGATTAACCCCTATGGCTTGATGTTTGATGAAATCACGGCCTCGTCGCTTCTCAAAATCGATTTGCAGGGCAATCAAATCAATGAATCTCCTTTTTATGTCAACCATGCGGGCTTTGCGATACACAGCACTATTCATGAGGCACGACCAGAGGTGGCTTGTGTTTTACATACCCACACCCGTGCTGGTGTTGCAGTGAGCGCGCAAAAAGAGGGCCTGCTTCCTATCTCGCAGCAGGCATCCTTGCTCCTAGACTCCTTGGCATATCATGACTATGAAGGCTTGGCGGTATATGACGATGAGCGTGGAAGACTCCGCGCGGACTTGGGCGATCACAAATACATGATTTTGCGAAACCATGGCCTGCTGACAGTTGGAAGAAGTATTCCAGATGCTTTCTTATCCATGTATTTTCTGGAGATGAGTTGTCAAATTCAAATCAGTGCGCAAGCAGGTGGTGAATTGAATCCCGTGCCGCAAAAGGTATTGGATGGGGTAAGCGCAGCAGTTAAAGTGCAAGAATCAAAAGGCTC
>CAYFLF010000316.1:0-2030 GCA_964343725.1 uncultured Bordetella sp. | reverse complement strand
ATGCGCAATGGCTGCCCCGTTGCCTCGGATTTGGCAAGTTTTTTCACCCACGCGTCTTGGGGGATGAGCTCCTCACAACCACGCAAAGTGACGGCCAAGGCGTGTTGCACCGCATCGCTCATGGATGCGATGCTGGAGGAATTTGTCGCAGGTATTTGATTCATAAAGGTTTATTGCCCAAACGGCTATACTGGAGGGCTGGCATTTAGGCTGAATTTTAGTCGCCATGCCTAGACACGGAGAAACCTTTTGCATCCACTAACGTTTTACAAAACGCACCCCAAACAAGCGGTGGCTGTTGCAGCCATCGTTTTGACGTTGGCGGGTGGTGGTGCTTTGGCGATTGCCGGTTTCGACGCGTCCCTTGACAACACGCCTGTGCGCTCTGTGCTGGAGACCGTGACTGCACTCACCCAACCCAGCAGCCCATCTGACAAAGCTTTGCTGTTGTTTCGCTCTGACCTGAGCCGCACCCACGACACAGCAGACAGTTTGCTCAACCGCCTCGGCGTGAGTGACACGCAAGCGGCTAACTTCTTGCGCACATCGTCTGTCGCTAGGCAAAACCTGATTGGCCGTGCCGCCCGTTTGGTCAGTGTGGAAACAACAGCTGACCACCAACTCACTCGCATGACAGTGCGCTGGACGAATGACGGTTCAGACCAATTCAGTCGCTGGGTCGTCACCCGTGCTGGCGACACGTTTACCGAACAGTTGGAGACAGCGCCACTACAAGTGAACCAACGATTGGGTAGCGGCACCATCCAAAGCTCTTTGTTTGCTGCCACCGACGATGCAAATATTCCTGACAGCGTGGCTGTGCAGATGGCGGACATCTTTGCAGGCGACATCGACTTTCACCGCGCTTTGCGCAAAGGCGACCGCTTCTCTGTGGTCTATGAATCGCTCGAAGCCGACGGCGAAACCTTGCGGACTGGACGCGTCTTGTCTGCTGAGTTTGTGAACAACGGCAAGACGCACCAAGCGTTTTGGTTCAAAGACCCTAACGCTAAAGACAGCTCTAAAGATGGTGGTTACTACAACGCCGACGGCATGAGTTTGCGTCGTGCTTATTTGGCTTCTCCGCTCGCGTTTTCTCGCGTGACCAGCGGTTTCAAAATGCGCTTCCACCCCATTTTGCAAACGTGGCGTGCCCATTTGGGAGTGGACTATGCCGCACCGATCGGCACGCCCGTGCGTAGCGTCGGGCAAGGCGTGGTCGAAGTGGCAGGCGAACAAGGTGGATTTGGCAATATGGTGATGGTCAAACACGCCAACGGCCACACCACCGTTTATGCACATTTGAGTCGCATCATGGTCAAGCGCGGCCAATCCGTGACACAAAACCAAACCCTAGGTTTGGTGGGCGCGACTGGTTGGGCCACCGGACCGCATCTACATTTTGAATTCCGTGTCAACGGACGGCACCAAGATCCGCTCACCATGGCGCGCAAAAGCGAATCCACCCCAATATCCGCTGCTGCGCGTGAGCAATTCAAGCAACAAGCTTCTCTCGCCAAAGTGGATTTGGCAGCAGCTGCTTCCATACAAGCCAGCCGCGCAGAATAAATGACCGAGCGCTACATCGGCTTGATGTCAGGCACTTCGCTTGACGGTGTCGATGGGGTGTTGGTGGAGTTTGCAAAACAAGACGCTTTTACTGCGGCTTCCACAGACCTTCCATCCAGCGCCCAAAACCCCTCTTTGCCGCATTCCAATTCAAATATCAAGTTAAACGTCTTAGCGCACGTGGCATTGCCTTTCGCACAAGACCTCAAGCGCGCCCTCTTGGATTTAAATACCGCCGCAGATAACGAGATTCACCGCGCCGCGCTAGCGGCTAACGCATTAACAGCGGTATACGCAAAAGCCGTTCACACGCTCTTAGACACCACCCAATTAAAAGCCGAGCAAATCCGCGCCATTGGCGCCCACGGACAAACCGTGCGGCATCAACCTGGAGCTCACGACGGCATTGGTTACACCACCCAATTGAATAACCCATCGCTGTTGGCAGAACGCACAGGTAT
>CAYFLF010000315.1:0-2046 GCA_964343725.1 uncultured Bordetella sp. | reverse complement strand
TCTCTTTTGTGTTTTCTGAGTCTTCCAAGCTGGCGTTGGACGCGACATCCATCGCGATCCCCAAAATCACAACCAAGCCCACCACTTGGACAACACGCGCCAAAGTGCTGGTGAAGCGACTCAACCACAGCGTGAGGGACACCACCAACAATCCGCCTAGCAGCAACATGGCTTGCGTCACGCTGGTTTGCAAACCAAAAACCCAGAGCAGCCAAATGACGGTTGCGAGCATAGGAAAGGCCAAGGCGTGTCTTAGCGTCACCATCCACATCCCAGGTTTTGGCAAGGCATGCGCCACTGCGGGCAACCAACTCGCGCACAAAAACGGCAGTGCCAAACCTAGGCCCATACACGCAAATACCGATAGGGCTTGCCAAGTGGGCATGGTCATCGCCACGCCCAAGGATGCACCCATAAAAGGCGCGGTACAGGGCGAAGCAACCGCTACCGCGAGCACACCGGAGAGCAACGCGTCCACCACGGGGTGACGCGATTGCAATGATGCAAGGCTCTGCGGCAACACTTGGCCCAAGCTAAACACATCCCACAAGTTCAATGCGATCAGGGTGAAGAGCACTGCCAAAGCGGCAACAACCGCTGGGGTTTGTAATTGAAATCCCCAGCCCAATTGCTCACCCATGGTGCGAAGCAACAACACAGCGCCACCCAGCGCCAAAAAGCTCGCCACTACCCCGACGCTATAGGCGACTCCAGCCATGCGGCGCATTTGCGCACTCGTGTTCTGTTGAGTAAAGCCCAAAAGTTTGATGGCCAAAACCGGTAAGACGCAGGGCATGGCGTTCAAAATTAATCCACCCAGGAACGCGCCAGCGAGTGCGAGCATGAATCCAAATGCGCCGCTCTCGGTGGTACTGATGGGGGTCGAATTTTTTGCTAAAGAAGTCGAGGCCCCTGCAAAGCTTTGCGCGTTAGGACTAGGCCAAGTCCCAGAGACTGGTAAATCCAGTGCAAGGCCTTGGCGAGATGGGCCATCGCTTGGCGAGACCAGTAGCCAGCTAATCTTGGTAGGACTGTTACTTCGGTTCGTGCTCACGGGCACACGCACCGACCAAATATTGCCTTGCCAAGATTGCTCGGCAAGAGCATGTTGGTCGGTCGCTGATTCCAAAAGCTCGGGCTCAGTTGGAAAGAGGGAGAGTTTTTGCCCGACCCAACTGACGGGCAAGCCTTCTACCGTGGCGACTAAAAAGTCGCCATCAAAACGTGCGGCTTTTTGCGGTGCGGTCAGTGGGGTGGGTTGCTTCTCAAGAAGCGAATTGAAAGCTTTGGCGTGGCTCGCAAAACTGCTTTGGGTGGGTAATTGCAGTTGAAAGTCACCCTCTTGCGGAATGCATTCCAAGCGACAAACAAGCCAGTTGGCGTGCAACTTCACGCTCAGTTGGCCATTGCTTGGTGCGCGATAGGCGGGGGTGACTTTGACCGCCACGGCTAAAAGTGCATCACCATCAAAGCCGTAATTGGTGAGCGTGCCCGCTGAGAGTTTTTGAGGCAGGGGCCAAAGAATGGGGCCCGCTTCTAAGCCTGCAGGCAAGGTGAATTCCAACTGGGTGGGAAGACCAGAATCGCCAGGGTTGCGCCAATAGGTGTGCCACTCGCGGCTGTGTTGCAGTTGCAAGCCTAGCCAAAAAGTTTTGCCCGTCTGCACGCCCTCAGGCATATGCGCCACTAACTCGGCGCGTACTTGCGGAGTTGCCACAACAGCGCTTTTGGCTGAGGTGGTGAGTTGCGCCCATGTTGCGCCCGCCGACATGGCGCCAATAAACAAACCAAACAAAAAGCGAATCACAAACATCTGCATGGCACGGATGTTAACGAGACGGCATTTGGATTGAATCGCGCGTGCTAGTTTCTCGGTGACGGCAAAGCACACTTTTCTTCGAGTCCCGCCCGCGCACCACGCGTATAGATTTGCCTCCAGCGCACTCGAAAGTAAGATGCGCCTATGTCAACAGACGCCCGTTTCACCGCCGCACTCGCCACCCACCGCTGGGACGCACTGTCCAGTCAAGATTTCGCGCATATCCA
>CAYFLF010000314.1:0-2052 GCA_964343725.1 uncultured Bordetella sp. | reverse complement strand
AGGCAAAAAAGTTCCTGCCAAAACCGCAAAAGCCAAAGCCGAGAAAGTAACCAAGACCAAAGCGCCACGCAAAGTCACCGCTGGTTTTTTGCCGAGCAATGAGCTCGCCGCGGTGATCGGCGCAGACGCCGTAGCGCGCACCGAAGTGATTAAAAAAATCTGGGACTACATCAAGGCCAATGGCTTGCAAGATGCCGTCAATAAACGCGCCATCAATGCCGACGCCAAACTCAAGCCCGTGTTTGGCAAAGACCAAATCACGATGTTTGAGTTGGCTGGAATAGCGGGCAAGCACTTGCGACCCGCTGGTGACTAATCCTGTGAATGCGCGCAACTCGCACTACTGGCACTACTGACGCACTACTGAAATAGCCATCCACTTGTTATAAAGTCGTCCCTTTAATCTTTTATGCAACAGACGTCACAGCACATGCTTGCCATTTCGCAAACCATGCACTTTGCAAACCCCATCAGTTTGCAAAGTGGCGCAAGCCTGCGTGACTACCACTTGGCCTATGAAACGTATGGCACGCTCAATGCAGACAAATCAAATGCGGTTTTGATCTGCCACGCACTCAACGCCTCGCACCATGTCGCGGGTGTCTATGCAGGACAGGACAAAAGCGAAGGTTGGTGGGACAACATGATTGGCCCAGGCAAACCTGTCGACACCAACCGCTTCTTTGTCATTGGCGTGAACAACCTAGGTTCGTGTTTTGGTTCTACTGGGCCGATGCACACGCATCCCGATACAGGCAAGGTTTACGGCGCAGATTTTCCTGTTGTCACCGTAGAAGATTGGGTCAATGCACAAGCCTTGTTGCTCGATGCGCTGGGCATTGACCAACTCGCTGCCGTGATGGGCGGCAGCTTAGGCGGCATGCAAGCCTTGAGTTGGACCTTGCAACACCCTGAGCGCGTGCGCCACGCGGTCGTGGTGGCCAGTGCGCCCAACCTCACTGCGGAGAACATCGCATTCAATGAAGTGGCACGTCGCGCCATCGTCACCGATCCAGATTTCCACGCCGGGCATTTTTATGCGCATGGCGTGATACCCAAACGGGGCTTGCGCATCGCGCGTATGGTGGGGCATATCACCTATTTGAGCGACGACGTGATGAATGAAAAGTTTGGTCGCCAATTGCGCGATGCTGTGACGGGTAGCAACACAGGCTATCGCTACTCCACACAAGATGTGGAGTTTCAAATTGAAAGCTATCTGCGTTATCAAGGCGACAAGTTCAGCGAATACTTTGATGCCAATACCTATCTGCTGATCACCCGTGCACTCGACTACTTTGACCCTGCACGTAGTTTTGGCGGCGACTTATCAAAAGCATTTGCCGTGATTCGCGCCAAGTTTTTATTAGTGAGCTTCACCACCGACTGGCGCTTTTCTCCCGCACGTAGTCGCGAAATGGTGCGCGCCTTGCTCGACAACCAACGGGATGTGAGTTACGCGGAAATCGATGCGCCGCACGGTCATGATGCCTTTTTGTTGGACGACCCACGCTATATGCAGGTGGTGCGCTCGTATTTCGAACGCATTGCGCTTGAGTCGCCTCTACAAGGAGGCGCCGTATGACGCACAACCTTCACCTGCATGCCTTGGCACAGTTGGTACCAATGGGTAGCCGTGTGCTTGATCTAGGGTGTGGCGATGGTGCTTTACTTGATTTTTTACAAAAGCACCGCCAATGTTCGGGATACGGTGTGGAGCTAGACGATACGAATGTTCAAGCCTGCGTGCAACGTGGCGTCAATGTGTTGCAACTCAATCTTGACCAAGGCCTGAGCTTGTTTGGGGATCATTCGTTTGATGTGGTGTTGCAAATCGATACCTTGCAACATTTGCGAAATGCCGAAGTGATGTTGCGCGAAACTGCACGCGTTGGCCGCATTGGCATCGTGTCGTTTCCTAATTTTGGACATTGGCCCAATCGCTTGAGCGTGTTGCAAGGACGTATGCCGGTGACACGAAGATTGCCATATCAGTGGTACGACACGCCCAATATTCGCGTGGGCACATTTGCTGACTTTGCGGCTTTAGCA
>CAYFLF010000313.1:493-2056 GCA_964343725.1 uncultured Bordetella sp. | reverse complement strand
TGGGCCGCAAAAGGTATCGGCCAACGCTTAGGCGATATGTTGCAAGAACATGCCAAAGCGGCTGAGTTGCGCCACTTCATGGAAGACCTCTACAACAGCAGTGGTCGCAAAGAAAACCTGACCAAGATGACCGATGCGCAAATCATGGAAATGGCGGGCAATCTTGCGCACGGTATTCCATTTGCCACACCGGTGTTCGATGGTGCTGCGGAAGAAGACATCCGCTCCATGCTCCAACTCGCTTATCCAGACGACATCGCCAAAGCCAAGGGCTTGACGCCTTCACGCACCCAAGCACACTTGTTTGATGGTCGCACCGGTGAAGCGTTCGAGCGTCCCACCACCGTGGGCTATATGCATGTCTTGAAGTTGCACCACTTGGTCGACGACAAAATGCACGCCCGCTCGACTGGACCTTACTCACTCGTCACGCAACAACCATTGGGCGGAAAAGCCCAGTTTGGTGGACAGCGTTTTGGCGAGATGGAGGTTTGGGCGTTGGAAGCGTATGGCGCTTCTTACACCTTGCAGGAAATGCTCACCGTCAAATCCGACGACGTGCAGGGCCGTACCAAGGTATACGAATCCATCGTCAAAGGCGAACACGCGATCGACGCGGGCATGCCCGAATCGTTCAATGTGCTGGTCAAAGAAATTCGTTCGCTCGGTATCGACATCGAGCTCGAGCGTTCATAAATCAAGGTTCGAAAGGTTTAAATCATGAAATCATTACTCGACCTGTTCAAACAGTTCACGCCCGATGAGCATTTCGATGCCATCAAAATCGGTATGGCCTCGCCTGAGAAGATCCGTTCATGGTCTTTCGGTGAAGTCAAAAAGCCCGAAACCATCAACTACCGCACCTTCAAGCCTGAGCGCGACGGTTTGTTTTGCGCCAAGATCTTTGGCCCTATCAAAGACTACGAATGTTTGTGCGGCAAGTACAAGCGTTTGAAGCACCGTGGTGTGATTTGCGAAAAGTGCGGCGTTGAAGTCACACAAACCAAAGTGCGCCGTGACCGTATGGGCCACATCGACTTGGCCGCACCATGTGCACACATCTGGTTCTTGAAGTCATTGCCATCACGTTTGGGCCTCGTGCTCGACATGACATTGCGTGACATCGAGCGCGTGTTGTACTTTGAAGCCTATGTCGTAACCGACCCCGGCATGACCCCGTTGAAGAAATTCGCGATCATGACCGAAGACGACTACGACGCCAAAGTCACCGAATACGGTGACGAATTCATCGCCAAGATGGGCGCTGAAGGTATCAAAGACTTGCTCGAAGCCATTGACCTCGACAGCGAAATCGAGAAGCTGCGCAACGACTTGACGGGTTCTGAAATCAAGATCAAGAAAAACGCCAAGCGTTTGAAGTTGCTCGAAGCATTCAAAAAATCAGGCATCAAGCCTGAGTGGATGGTCTTGTCGGTATTGCCTGTGTTGCCACCTGACTTGCGTCCCTTGGTGCCATTGGACGGCGGTCGTTTCGCGACCTCTGACTTGAACGACCTCTATCGTCGCGTGATCAACCGTAACAGCCGTCTGCGCCGTTTGTTG
>CAYFLF010000313.1:0-483 GCA_964343725.1 uncultured Bordetella sp. | reverse complement strand
CCGTGGGCCCGACCCTGAAACTGCATCAGTGCGGTTTGCCCAAACTGATGGCGCTGGAACTCTTCAAGCCCTTCATCTTCTCGCGTTTGGAGGCGATGGGCATTGCCACCACCATCAAAGCAGCGAAGAAGGAAGTGGAATCCGGCTCCGCAGTCGTGTGGGACATCTTGGAAGAGGTGATCAAAGAGCACCCCGTCATGTTGAACCGTGCGCCTACCTTGCACCGTTTGGGCATCCAAGCGTTCGAGCCTATCTTGATCGAAGGTAAAGCGATTCAGTTGCACCCACTCGTCTGCTCCGCCTTTAACGCGGACTTCGACGGTGACCAAATGGCGGTACACGTACCGTTGTCGGTAGAAGCACAGATGGAAGCCCGCACATTGATGCTGGCCTCGAACAACATCTTGTTCCCCGCTAACGGTGAGCCATCTATCGTGCCTTCACAAGACGTGGTGTTGGGCTTGTACTACGCCACCCGTGACC
>CAYFLF010000312.1:0-2080 GCA_964343725.1 uncultured Bordetella sp. | reverse complement strand
AAGTGCCCCCTGTCAAGTCCTCACACTTGAGACGACTGTTGCGCAAAATACAAACTCAGGTATTTCAAATTTAGTGCCTTTGCTTGAGCCAACCTAGACCCGCACTGGTGCCACCAGGTTGCCCGCCTTTTTGAGGCTTGTATTCACACCCAATCCAACCTTGCCAGTTGCAGGCCTTGGAGACTTCGTCGATGACATTGAATAAATAGGGATAGTTCATCTCGCCAATATCAGGTTCATGTCGCTCAGGCACGCCTGCAATTTGAAAGTGCCCTACACGCCCAGTAGGCAAGTATTGTCGAATTTTCATGGCGACATCGCCTTCCACAATTTGGCAATGGTAGAGATCCATTTGCACTTTGAGGTTGGGGGCGCCCACTTCTTCGATGATGCTGTGCGCTTGGTCTTGGCGATTCAAATAAAAGCCAGGTATGTCGCGGGTATTGATGGGTTCGATCAACACATCCAAGCCTTGCTTGGCGGCAAGCGAAGCAGCCCAAGTCAAGTTGCTGACATAGGTAGCGCGATTGCTGGCATGGGTTTGGCCAGCGCCTAACAAGCCGGCCATCAAATGGATACGCGGGCAATGCAATGCCTCGGCATAACGTAGTGCCATTTCAACGCCTTGCTGAAACTCTTTCTCTCGCCCAGGAATGCTAGCGGTACCTCGGGTATTGCTACTCCAAGCTTGGTCAATGCTCGCGGGGTCAACACCGCCAGGAGGCGCATTGAACAACACTTGTTGTAAGTGATTCGATTGGAGACGAGCGGCTAATTCATCTGCACGATAGGCATAGGGAAATAAAAACTCTACTGCTTGAAACCCATCTTCGGCCGCAGCTTCAAAGCGGTCCAAAAATGGCAACTCTGGATACATCATGGACAGATTGGCAGCGAATTGGGGCATGTGTGTTCCTACAATATTTTCAAGTCAAGCAGTTGATCAATAAGTTGATCAATAGGCAAGTGCGTCAACCAAGTGGCTACCACTTGGCACCAAAAGTTTCACGTAACTCTTGAATTTGTTTTTCATTCAGTGGAGCGATAGGGCTTTGGGCTTGTTGCATCAACTTGGCGGTTTCTTCAAGTTCTTCCAAGACTGCCATGGCAGATGTTGGTGACTGGTGCCACACATTAGGCCCAAGACGCGAGAGCATGACAGCACGAATGGGCGTACCCCGCTCACCATATCGCGTGATGGTTTGTGCAACAGCTTCAGCCGCTTGGGTGGCACCGGGCCGGTGGTAATCAATCACTGGCACATGGCCCACTTTCATCACGAAGTAGGGCGTGATAGGGGGCAATAGCTCATGCTCTTGTGCAAAAGTACTGCGTACGGTGGCGTCATCCGTGTGCGTCAATGTCAAAGCGACGCAATACGTGCTGTGTGTGTGAATAATGCATCGCGTGTCAGGGTCAAACGCTGACGACGCATCGTAAATGCGTCGATGCAGTGCAATAGTTTTACTCGGTTTATCACCGCTGATATGCTGGCCTTGCGCATCTAGTAGGGACAATTTGGCAGGATCTAAAAAACCCAAACACGCATCGGTTGGGGTGATTAAAAACCCTTTGTCTATGCGCACACTGATGTTGCCCGCTGTTGCGTGCACATAACCACGATCGAACAAACTTTTGCCAACGCGGCAAATTTCCTCACGCGCGTGTGTCTCGCTGAGCGCGGCAGCAGTGGTCAATGTAGTCATGGTTGTTGTGACAAAAAGGTAAAAGCTTTGGTGAAGAAATCATCGGTGCCAAAGTTACCGGACTTCAACGTGATGTGCACGCCACCCAAGGGCGTGTGGGCATGGCACCATGGAACACCAGGATCAATTTGTGGACCGATTTGCAGTTGCTCAATGCCAAGCGCTTGCACACATGCGCCCGATGTCTCACCACCCGCCACGACTAACTGCTGCACACCTATTTGCACCAAGCCACGCGCAATAGCTGCCAAAGTTTGCTCAACCAAATGACCGGCTGCTTCCACGCCTAATTGCGATTGCACGGATTGCACTGACTCAGGTGTGGCGGTGGAATACACCAACACAGGACCAGACGTCACATGAGCTTGGGCCCA
>CAYFLF010000311.1:0-2098 GCA_964343725.1 uncultured Bordetella sp. | reverse complement strand
AGGCTCTTCATATGCTCCATGTTACTCACTTAAATTGGGGTGATCAAATTGCACACGCGGCAGCTTGGCTAGTAAGCAAATTATCTAACGAACCGTAATCGTAATCCCTAAAAATTAAACGCAAAAAGGGATATGAAAATATGAATATGTAGCCTTTGGTTAATTACATGGGAGAGTTAAATGAAAACATCAAAGATATTTATTCAAATGCTAGTGGCAACAGTTGCTACCTTGCATACATGGGCTTTTTCGCAAACAGTGATCAAACTGGCCCATTACGGCCCCACCACTGACCCAGTTCATGTTGGTGCTCTCAAGTTCAAAGAGGTTTTGGAAAAGGAAAGCGCGGGCGCATTCAAGGTTGAAATCTTTCCACAAGAGCAACTTGGTAAAGGTGCAGACATGATCATTGGCACCCAGGTCGGAAGCATTGACGTCAGTGTCACAGGCAATCCTTTCTACGGCGGTGTCTCTCCGGAACAATCTGCCCTTGATATCCCTTTTCTGTTTAAGTCGGTAGATCATGCTTACCGTGTAATTGATGGACCCTTGGGTCGTGAACTAATGGATAAGTTTGATGCCAAGGGTTTGAAAGGGTTAGCCTATTGGGAAATAGGGTTTAGAAACATTACCAATTCCGTGAGGCCTGTTCGTACTCCGGCCGACCTCAAAGGCATGAAGCTTCGCACCACACCTAACCCAATGCACATTGAAGCCTTCAAGATTTGGGGAGCAAACCCAGCACCAATGGCCATTTCAGAAGTCTATCTTGCACTCAACACTAGAACAGTCGATGGACAAGAGAATCCAACCGTCCACATCGCCAAGTTGAAATTCCAAGAAGTTCAGAAATACATGAGTGTTACGCGACATGCATTCACTGCAGCTCCTATGGTGATGAATTTAGCTAAATTCAAAGCACTTACTCCTCAACAACAAGCGATGTTTATGAAAGCCGCAAAAGAAGGTGCTTTAGCTGAACGTCAAAACAATGCCAGTCTGGAAACAGAAAGTTTGGCCGCAATTCGTAAAGCCGGGGTTGAGGTAATTGAAAACATCAATACGGAGCCCTTTCGCGCCGCAGCTTACGAACCGGTTCGGAAAATGTACATTGACAAATTTGGTGCTGATATCTTGAACAAAATTGATGCTTTGAAATAGGCATGCGCGTTACCCTCATCGATGCGCATCATCACCTTTGGGATTTAAAAAACTCCTATCCCTGGTTGAATGATGCGAACGATCCACATTTTTTCCTAGGCCCGTACGACGATCTCAAAAAAAATTATTTGTGGCCAGATTACGAAAAAGATACCAGTGACCATCAAGTCTTGGCTACCGTTCATTGTGAAGCTGAATGGGCGCGAGATGATCAAGTTGGAGAAACGCAATGGCTAACAGACATGCACCAACGAATTGGTCATCCATCAGCCATCGTTGCCCATGCTTGGTTCCATACTGACAATTGCGAAGAAATATTAGCCCGCCAAGCGTCCTTTCCCTTGGTCAAAGGTATTCGCTCTAAACCAGTCACGTCCTCTAGGCCAGACAATATGCAATCTGGCCTAACTGGGAGTATGCAGGACTCAAAATGGTTAGATGGCTTTTCTAAGCTTGCCAAATATGGTCTGAGTTGGGATTTGCGGGTGCCCTACTGGCACTTATACGAGGCTGCTGATGTAGCCGATGCATTCCCAGAAACACCTATTGTTCTTAATCACACAGGTTTTCCATGGGACCGAAGTGAAGAAGGTCTAAGGGATTGGCGTCAAGCGATGGAACGTATCGCTGATTGTTCGAATGTATGGCTCAAAGTATCCGAATTTGGCCTAAAGGATAGGCCCTGGAATTACGATGAAAACAACCGCATTGTGCAGGATGCGCTCTCTATATTTGGTATTGATAGATGCATGTTCGCATCGAATTTTCCTGTTGCCAAATTACGTATTGACTTCAACACATTAGTCACTTCCGTGGCAAAAATGATCAGCCATTACAAACCACAACAGCAAGAGAATTTCTTTGTTCGAAACGCTGCTAATTTCTATAGGTTATTGATTTAGGGATAGCAGAAGTTTTAGGTATTCATGCTTTTTTC
>CAYFLF010000310.1:0-2103 GCA_964343725.1 uncultured Bordetella sp. | reverse complement strand
TTTTGGAAACGACGCTCCAAAGCCGCATCTTTCTCGATGTATTTGCGGTATTCGTCCAAGGTGGTTGCCCCCACGCAGTGCAACTCTCCGCGCGCCAAAGCGGGTTTGAGCATATTGCCTGCGTCCATCGCGCCTTCTGCCTTGCCAGCACCCACCATGGTGTGCAACTCGTCAATAAAAACGATGGTTTGGCCTTGGTCTTTGGCCAACTCGCTCAACACAGTTTTGAGGCGCTCTTCAAACTCGCCGCGAAACTTCGCGCCAGCCAACAAGGACGCCATATCCAAAGACAACACGCGTTTGCCTTTGAGCGAATCGGGCACCTCACCCGCCACGATACGTTGCGCCAAACCTTCGACGATGGCAGTTTTACCAACACCGGGTTCACCTATCAACACAGGGTTGTTTTTACTGCGGCGTTGCAAGACTTGAATCGCGCGACGAATTTCATCATCGCGACCAATTACAGGGTCCAACTTGCCTTGGCGTGCGCGCTCCGTCAAATCTAGGCAGTATTTTTTCAAGGCCTCGCGTTGCCCTTCGGCCTCAGCACTTTGGACTTTTTCACCGCCACGCACAGAGTTCACCGCAACTTCTAATGATTTGCGGTTCAAACCATTCTCACGTGCCAATTTGCCCCACTCAGCTTTGTTGTCGCAAACTGCTAACAAAAACAATTCGCTCGCGATGTATTGGTCACCGCGTTTGATTGATTCTTTTTCGGCTGCTTGAATCAGCGAAATCAAATCGCGGCCAACTTGGACTTGCTCTTGGCCCTCCACTTTGGGTAAGCGGTGCATCGCGGTTTCGGCGGCAGATTGCAAGCCGTGCACATTCGCACCAGCTCGCTCCAAGAGTGATTTAGGCCCATCATCTTGGCGCAACATGGCAACCAAGACGTGCGAGGGTTCGATATAAGCGTGGTCGTTGCCAAGCGCCAAGGTTTGGGCCTCAGACAAGGCCTCTTGGAATTTGGTAGTGAGTTTGTCAAGACGCATGAATGCTCCAGATCAGAAAAATGAATTACCAGTTACCTGAGGGCCTTTGCAGGTATTTCAAGCGCGTACGGCTTTTGGAATATTGATTTGCGTCAAGCTTAACGGTTGCTAGCAGAGATTCCCCAACGAGCCAACGCGACATCGTCGCTTTCCCGCGCATCCACCCAGCGTGATCCATCGGGGGTGACCTCTTTCTTCCAAAAAGGGGCTTGGGTCTTGAGGTAATCCATCAAGAACTCACACGCCTGAAAACTCGTTCCACGATGAGCCGAGGTCACTGCCACCAACACAATTTGGTCTTGTGGATGCAATAAGCCGATACGGTGAATCACCCGCGCGCCATAGATATCAAACCGCTTGGCGGCCTCTTCCATCATGGAAGTGATCGACTTTTCCGTCATGCCTGGGTAATGTTCCAACTCCATGCTTGATATGGCGTTACCCGAATTGCGCTCACGCACCGTACCGACAAAACTACATACCGCTCCAACACGCGCATCGTTGGCACGCAATTGCGCCAACTCATGGCTCACATCGAAATCTTCCACTTGGATAGAGACGCTCAAACGCATTTCAACCACCCGTCACAGGGGGGAAAAAAGCCACCTCGCAGTTGTCTTGCAGATGCGCTGTTCCATCGCACACGGTTTGATTCAATGCCATCCGCACCGCGCGTTGAGCAGACAAGGCTTCTTGATACGCTGGACCACGGTCAAGCAAAAGTTCGCGTAGTGCATCCACAGTAGTGGCGTCGGTCTCAATGATTTCATTGCCGTGACCTATCGCTTCACGAATGGAAGCAAAGTAGCGCACTGTTACCTTCATGCCATCCACTCCGCAAATGAAATAAATTGCACCGTGTCGCCTTTTTGAATAGTCTGGCCAGCTGGGTTATCCACCACACCATCACCCCAAACAGCTGAAGTCAAAACACCTGAACTTTGGTTAGGAAACAAATCTAATCCACCTAGTGCATTGTGCTTAACGCGGAGAAATTCACGGCGCTTGTCCGCGCGTGGCCAATCAAAATGGGCAATTCGGGTGGAGCGCCCAATGTCTGTATTTTTGACGCCTTGCATTGCCAACAAAAAGGGGCGCACCAACA
>CAYFLF010000309.1:0-2104 GCA_964343725.1 uncultured Bordetella sp. | reverse complement strand
GGCCAATACCAAACACAAAAAGAAGTGCAACTCGCACAAGAGGCCGTCATCAACGCCAAAGCCGATAAATTGCTCGCCGCCGAAGAGGTCTGGATTCGCAAAGGCGTAGAAGCACGCCGTACCCGCAGCCAAAGTCGTATCGCGCGGCTTGAGGCTTTGCGCGCGCGCCGCGAAGCTCGACGCGAGGCTGTCGGGCGCGTCAAATTGGACCTCTCCAGTGGGGTTGCAAGCGGCAAAATCGTTGCCGAACTCACCGATGTGTGCAAATCTTTTGGCGACAAAGTCATTGCCAAGAACTTTTCCGCCACCTTTTTGCGCGGCGACAAGATCGGCTTGATTGGGCCCAACGGTGTGGGCAAATCGACTTTGCTCAAAATGATTTTGGGTGAGCTGGCCCCCGATAAAGGCAAAGTTCGCCAAGGCGCGAATCTGCAAGTCGCCTACTTCGACCAAATGCGCGATGCGCTCGACATGGACGCCACGCTAGAGGACTTCATCAGTCCTGGCAGCGAATGGATCGAAATCGGCACCCAACGCAAACACGTCAAGAGCTATCTCGACGACTTCTTGTTCTCTCCCGCACGCGCCCATTCGCCCGTGCGCTCGCTCTCGGGCGGCGAACGCAATCGCCTTTTGCTGGCAAGGCTGTTTGCCCGCCCTGCCAATGTCCTCGTGCTAGACGAACCCACGAATGACCTCGACATCGACACGCTCGAGTTATTGGAAGAGTTGCTTCAAAACTACGAGGGCACGGTGTTTATCGTGAGCCATGACCGCGCTTTTCTGGACAACGTGGCCACCAGCACATTGGTCTTTGAAGGCACAGATGCGCAACCTGGCTTCTGGCGTGAATACGAGGGTGGCGTACAAGACTGGCTCACCCAATCCCAAAGGGCTAGCGGTTTACAGGCTGCAAAACTCGGGGGGACAGTTAGTACAAAACCCGCCTCGAACAATACTCCTAAACTCACCGCAGGCAAGCAAAGTGCAACGACGCCATCACTTGCGCCATCCACCACCAGCAATGCCAACATTAGCGATTCAGCAAGCGACTCCAAATCCAGCGCCACACCGAGTTCGAACCCCAAACCCGCTACCAAGCCCCGCAAATTGAGCTACAAAGAACAACGCGAACTAGAGGGACTGCCAGAGCGCATCACCGCCTTAGAAACCGAGCAAAAGCAAGTGCAAGCAGAGCTGGCAGACCCCAAGCTGTACGCGAGCGATGCGGCCAAAGCGGTTCAACTGCATGAACGCGATCAAGCGATTGAGGCAGAACTCATGCAAGCCTTGGAGCGCTGGGAGTTGTTATCCACCTGAATTCGTCTCTCCTGTGACTTTGCGCCAACGCATTCACCGCCAGAATCTCGCAACATTTCAACGCAAAAGACAAAACTTCCATGGGACAGCTCTATCTCGTACGCCACGGCCAAGCCTCACTGGGTGCGGCAGACTATGACCAACTCAGTGCCATGGGCGCCAAGCAAAGCCGTCGCTTAGGAGAGTATTGGAAGGATCACGGTTTGACATTCGATGCGGTCTTGGTCGGCACCTTGAAGCGCCACGCCCAAACGCTAGAAGGCATTCAAGACGGGCTAGGACACACACCCGAGGCATTGCAATGGCCAGGGCTCAATGAGTACGACAGCGAGGCCATCATCCGCGCCGTGTATCCCAACGCAAGCTTCGATACCAAAACGCCCGAGGGCTACCGCGAACACTTTCGCATGTTGCGAGACGGTCTCCAACAATGGATGGCAGGCACCGCGTCTCCAGTCGGCATGCCCACCTACCCAGAGTTTTTACACGGCGTGACCTCGGCCCTAGACCATGTGCGCCAGCACTGCGACGGCAATGTGTTGTTGGTGTCTAGCGGTGGGCCCATCTCTACCGCGGTGGCGCAGGTGCTACAGGCATCGCCCGCGACCAGCATCGAGTTGAACTTGCGTATGCGCAATAGCTCGGTGAGCGAGTTCCATTTCACGCCGAAGCGGCATAGCTTGGTGGTGTTTAACAGCTTGCCGCATTTGGCAAACTCCCAATACCAAGAGTGGGTGACCCACGCTTGAGGCCGCTAGGTTCTCACAGTTCTGGGTTCTGACGG
>CAYFLF010000308.1:0-2122 GCA_964343725.1 uncultured Bordetella sp. | reverse complement strand
ATGGAAAAAGGGGTGGTGGTGGAGCAAGGCGACGCCAAAGAGGTGCTCAATACGCCCCAACACGCCTACACGCAAAAATTACTCAACAGCCAGCCGATTCGCGATGTGGTGGTGCCCCCAGCAGATGCACCCGTGATTTTGCAAGGCTGGGGTCTGGGGGTGAAGTACCAAGCGTCGGGCGGCGGCATCAAAGCTTGGTTTATTCCCAAAAAATTCACTGCTTTGCAAGACGTCAACTTTGTTTTGCGACAAGGCCAAACGCTGGGGGTGATTGGCGAATCAGGTTCGGGCAAAACCAGTTTGGCTTTGGCGGCTTTGGGTTTGGTGCCCATTCAAGGTCAGATGAAAGTGTCTGGCCATTCATGGACTGGAAAAGCAGGGGTGGACTTGCCTTTGCGACGTATGGTGCAGGTGGTGTTTCAAGACCCGTTCGCGTCGCTGTCTCCTCGCATGAATGTGTCAGAGATCATTGCCGAAGGTTTAGCCGTCCACATGCCTGAATTAGATGCGCTAGGACGGTTGCGCCGCGTTTTGATTGCCTTGTCCTCGGTGGGTTTGACCGAGCAAGAGTTTCCCAACTTGTTGTCGCGTTATCCGCATGAATTCTCGGGTGGTCAACGCCAGCGCTTGGCGATTGCGAGGGTTTTGGTGCTCGACCCCAAGGTGATTGTGTTGGATGAACCAACGAGCGCTTTGGACGTGACCACCCAAAAACAAGTGCTGCAATTGCTGCAAAAGCTACAAAAACAGCGGGGCCTGAGTTATTTGCTGATCACCCACGATATCGGCGTGATCCGCGCGATGGCGCACCAAGTGCTGGTGGTGCAAAACGCCAAGCTAGTCGATTCGGGCAATTTGGACCACATCCTGAACCATTCCACGCATGCTTACACCCGACTTTTAGTCAACGCTGGATACGACAAAAAATGAACTAAATCCTTGCAAATCAAGCATTTAGGCGTTACAATGCTTGCTTCACGACCAAACGGGCGGGTAATCACCGCCCGTTTTTTTTGGTCGATTGTTTTTGGTGTTTGGTTTTGGAAGGTTTTTTGTCAAAGTGGCCTTGCAGCAAACAGTGGAAGAAACCGTGACCGGCTTAGGGTACGACCTAGTGGAGATTCAACGCTCTGCTGGGGGCCTTTTGCGCATCACGATTGACCATCCCTGGAGTGCAGAGTCGCCCGAGCTATTTGTCAATGTGGAAGATTGCGAACGGGTCACCCGACAGTTGCAATTTGCCTTGGAGGTAGATGGCTCTGAATACCAGCGGTTAGAGGTTTCCTCGCCAGGTATTGATCGGGTGCTTCGCCATGCGCAAGACTTTGAGCGGTTTGCTGGTTCTATCGTGGACCTGACGTTAAAAGCGCCCATGGGTGCTGCAGCGGCGGGTCAAGTCTCAGCCAACCGCAAAAAGTTTCGAGGCAAGCTTGAGCGTGGGGCAAACGGGGAGGGTTGGCAAATCGCTTGGCGTGATGAGCCGCAAGCCAAACCAGGACAAAAAATCAGCAAAAAACGAATGGACACCCCTGTACACGTACTGGGGTTCTCGCTAGACGAGTTGCGCGAAGCACGTCTGGCACCGATTGTGGATTTCAAGGGCCGAAAGTCCCGTTGAATTTAAGTTTTGTGAAGGAGTAGTCGTTATGAACCGCGAAATGTTGATGTTGGTAGATGCCATCTCCCGCGAGAAAAACGTCGAGCGCGATATTGTTTTCGGCGCTGTGGAATCTGCGCTCGCTCAAGCGACCAAAAAACTGTACGAAGGCGATGTAGACATCCGTGTCTCGATGGACCGCGACACAGGCGACTACGAAACCTTCCGACGCTGGCTCGTGGTGCCTGACGAAGCTGGTTTGCAAAACCCTGATGCGGAAGAACTCTTGATGGACGCTCGCGAACGAGTCTCCGACGTTGAAGAGGGCGAATACATCGAAGAAAGCATCGACTCATTGCCTATCGGGCGCATTGGAGCGATGGCAGCCAAGCAAGTGATTCTGCAAAAAATCCGTGACGCAGAGCGCGAAATGTTGCTCAACGACTTCATGGCACGCGGCGAAAAAATCTTTGTCGGTACGGTCAAACGCATGGACAAAGGCGACATCATTGTCGAAGCCGGCCG
>CAYFLF010000307.1:0-2143 GCA_964343725.1 uncultured Bordetella sp. | reverse complement strand
TGCACTTCGACGACGCAATCCAGGCTTTTGATTTGGCCAGCGACAAAAGCCAAGCGATGAAGGTTCAGATTAACTTTGGTGCCGAGGCACTCGCATGACCACGTTTCAAAAAACAATTCTCTTCACAGACAGCGATGGCCGCGCACGCTTCAAAGAAGAAACCATTCCTTTGACCGAAGGCACTCCGCAATCGCGTTTGTCTGCCTTGATGCCCTCTGGCGGTTATCAATTGCGCCATAGCCCTGTCGGCTTTAGAAGCCAATTCCATTGCAGTCCACATGGACAGTGGGTGTTTATTCTGAGCGGTCATATGGAAATTGGTTTGCAAGACGGCAGTTCGCGCGTGTTCAGTGCGGGCGAGCATTTCTATTCTGTAGACACCTTGCCAGATGGCGCGACTTTTGACGAAAAAGTACATGGCCATTGGAGCCGCCAACTCGGCACCGAACCATTGGTGACTTTGTTTGTGCGTGGCTAAGGTCGTTTAAACGCAAAACCAACTTCCACTTGTAACGGCACACACACCTAACACCATGGCCATTAAGAACATGCTCGGACACACGCTCGATTTATTGGGCGAATCGATTGTGTCTGGCCGTTACCCGCCAGAGAGCGTGGTGCCACCTGAAACCGTTTTGTGCAAAGAGTTTGGTGTGAGTCGCACGGTGATCCGCGAGGCCGTCAAATCTCTGGTAGCCAAAGGATTGCTCAGCACAGGACCCAAAGTAGGAACCCGTGTATTGCCAGCAGACCAATGGAATTGGTTTGACCCCGATGTGGTGGCATGGAAATCCAAAATGGGCTTGACGCGTGAGTTTTTGCGTGACCTGCAAGATTTGCGACGTGTCATTGAACCTGCCGCCGTGAGGCTCGCAGCGGAACGCGCGACTGCACAAGACATACAAGACATTGAAGCTGCATTTGCAGGTATGAAGCACGCCATTGAATTTGGTGGTGACTATGTCACCCATGATTTGTTATTCCACCAAGGGCTTTTGCGTGCTTGTCACAACCGAATGGTTGCGCAAATGAGCAAAGCGATTGGCGCACTTTTACGCACCAGTTTTGAAATCACCACCACACGCCCGAACGGCGCAGCCCTCTCATTGCCGCTCCACCGTGCGGTTTTGGATGCCGTCATCGCGCGCGCACCCGATGCCGCTGAAAAAGCCGTATTGGTGTTGATTGACAGCGTGCGCGAAGATATCGAAGCCGTGTTGGATTCGAATCAAAAATTACCATCTGTTTCTCACCCTGCTGTCTCGTTGCGCGCCCCACGTGTTGCACGCGAGCATTCCCCTCGTCCTTAAGGAGTTTTCACCATGCGTTTATTGATCACCGGTGGTGCCGGTTTTGTGGGTTCCCGCCTAGCCCGTACTTTGCTTGCTAAAGGCGAGCTCAATGGTCAAAAAATTGAGCACCTGATCTTGGCTGACCAATTTCCTGCACCTGCAGACCTCGCCGCAGATCCGCGTGTGAGCGTGAAAACCGGACCCCTGCTAACCCATTGCAAAGAATTAGAAACAGAAGCTGTGGATGGCGTATTTCACCTCGCTTCAGCTGTATCTGGCGAATGCGAAGACGACTTTGAATTGGGCTTGCGCTCTAACCTCGACAGTACCCGTGCATTGTTAGATGCGCTACGTAAACGCACCGAAGGTGGTGCCAAGCCAACACGTTTGGTGTTCTCAAGCTCTGTCGCTGTGTTTGGACCTGACGGCGCCTACCCCATGCCATCGATCGTTGCTGATGACACATTGCCAACGCCACAAACGTCCTACGGCATCCAAAAACATATTTGCGAACATTTGATTGCTGACTACACACGCAAAGGCTATATCGATGGTCGTAGCGCACGGTTGATGACAGTGACCGTGCGTCCTGGTAAACCCAATGGCGCAGCCTCTTCATTTTTCAGCGGCATCATCCGTGAACCATTGGCTGGCATACCTTCCATTTGCCCTGTATCGCCAGATGTTTTACATCCTATGGCGTCTCCTCGCTCAACGATTGAAGGCTTGATCAAAGTCTATGAATGCTCGCGCGAAGCATATGGTGGTCGCACGGCGTTGAACCTACCTGGTCTGGATGTCACCGTACAAGAAATGCTAGACGCTCTAGAACGCGTCGCAGGACCTAAGGT
>CAYFLF010000306.1:0-2147 GCA_964343725.1 uncultured Bordetella sp. | reverse complement strand
ACCACCTCACCTTTTTGGATAGTAGTCGAGCAGTTGGTCAGCACTTGCACAGGGCCATACCATTTTGAGACGTTTTTTAACTCAATCACAGAAATCTCCTAGGCCTTAGCGCAAGATCGCTACGCGTGATTGCACACGCTTCACAATGGTTGAAAGGCTGAAACAAATCACAAAATACACAATAGCTGCCAAGATATAGACCTCTTCGATACGTCCATAAATTTTGCCTGCTATCAGAAAGCCTTTGAGCAGGTCATACGCGCCAATCGCGTAGACCAGCGACGTGTCTTGAAACAACACAATCGTTTGGGTAAGCAACACTGGAATCATGTTGCGAAACGCTTGCGGCAAGATGATCCAGCGCATGTTTTGGCTATATGTCAGCCCTAATGCTTGACCCGCCATCACTTGCGAGCGCGAGATAGATTGAATTCCTGCGCGCATGATCTCACTAAAAAATGCCGCTTCAAACACAATGAAAGTAATGAGGGCGGATATTTCAGCGCCAATTGAGCGGCCGATCAAGAAGGGGATCAACAAGAACACCCACAAGATCACCATGACCAAAGGAATCGAGCGCATTCCATTGACATAAATTTCCGCAGGAACACTTAGTATGCGGCGACCTGACAATCGCATCAACGCCAAAATAGTGCCAAACACAATGCCGCCTGCTGTCGCAATCACGGTAAGCTCAATGCTAAATAAAAAGCCCTTTAGAACGAACTTGCTGATGATGTCGGCATTGAGAAAAGCAAAATCTAAATTTCCCATGATCAATGCCCACCGCCCGCTTGTCGTGCGACAACTACGCCTGGAATCTGTAGGCGCTTTTCAAAATATGCCATTACGCGGTTGACTGAGAACGCTGAGATCGCATAAATCGCGGTTACCACGAAATAGACTTCAATACCGCGAGATGTCTCCTCTTGTACTTGCATGGCGTACATGGTGAGTTCTGCAATCGACACAGCAAAAGCGACGGATGAGTTTTTGAGCAAATTCATTGACTCGCTGGTCAATGGTGGCCAAATTGTGCGAAACGCCATCGGCCACAGCACATAGCGATAGCTCTGAAAAGTTGTGAGGCCCATCGCCAAGGCAGCATAGCGCTGACCGCGTGGCAAAGACTGGATACCAGCACGCACTTGTTCAGCGATGCGTGCTGAAGTAAAAAACCCAAGTGCCAAGACCACCAGCGTAAATCCAGGTAGTTGTTGCATGGCGGGAAATACCTTGGGTACGACGAAGTACCACAAGAAAATTTGCACCAACACGGGAATATTACGAAACAGTTCAACCCACGCCGTAGCGAATTGAATAAAGAAACGGTTGGCTCGCCGGTCTATTGGCAAGGTGCGCAAAGTGCCCATCAACGCGCCCACCACCATGGCTACCACCCAAGCACATGCGGCAACAGACAAGGTCCAACCCCATGCCTCGAACATCCATTCAAGATAGGTCCTACCGCCGCCGTCGTCTTCTAGAAAAAACTGCCAGTCGAGTGCCATGCTTGGACACCACCTCTTACATCAATGTTGGAAAAACTTTACCTACAAAGCGTATTCTAATTTCTTAATTTCCAAAATCTTTTTTGCAAAGGTTGTAGTTTCAATTTTGGCAATGCAGAAAGAAAAAAGGCCTGCATTTTGTGCAGGCCTTTGATACTTGGTTATTTCTTGGCGTATTCCTCAACCGGCTTGTCATTAGGGGAGGCCCAAGCCGCTTTGGTGTAATCAGATGCAGGCAAGCCTACACGAGTGTTTTTAGGTGGAATGGGTTGGATGAACCACTTGTCATACAACTTGGCAAGCTCACCAGATTTGGCCATGGCATTGACGGTGTCGTCTGCTAATTTCTTGAACGCTGGGTCATCTTTGCGAATCATGATGGCGATCGGCTCTACGCTCAACACCTCACCCACAATTTTGTAATCAGCTGGCGCTTTTGACAGAGCAATGTTGCCCGCCAAAATTTGGCCATCCATCACGAATGCATCCGCACGGCCTGATTCAAGCAGCAAGAAGCTGTCTGCGTGATCTTTACCAAAGACTTCTTTGAAATCAACACCTGTTGCACGCTCGTGTTTGCGCAGGATTTGAACTGATGTGGTACCCGTGGTAGTGGCAACGTTCTTGCCATTGAGT
>CAYFLF010000305.1:0-2154 GCA_964343725.1 uncultured Bordetella sp. | reverse complement strand
CGCGATCTTACTTTTGACGAGTTGATATGAAAAAAGCCACCCGAAGGTGGCTTTCATTTTTTGGTGGGCCCACCAGGACTTGAACCTGGGACCAAAGGATTCCGGTTTGTGTAGTTTTCACTACTCCCTGGACTTTGCCTTCACCGTAGCTCACGCCTTAGGTGGGTGCCGTCAAGTCTCTACACCTTCAACAGCACTTTCATACTGAAGCTTGGCTCGGCGTTAGCGTATGCAAAAGTGCACTTAGCTTTCGCCGAATTTGACACCATCCCTTACACAGTTTCCACGCGTAAGGCACATTTGTAAATATGAGTCCTCTGCTCTAACCAACTGAGCTATAGGCCCGTTTAACCTATTGTACTCAATAGTTTGTCAGTCATTCAAATTAGATACCCGATATACGCAGATTATGAGTTGAATTTCTTATTTCTTTAAGTTGCTATAACTGCCTTCAGCATGCACGACCTTACCGCCCACCATCGTAAGAACCGAATGAATTTGATCGATTTCGTGAACAGGGATAGAAAAATAATCTTTGGTGAGAACAGCTAAGTCAGCCCATTTACCTACCTCCAAACTACCTCGCATCGCATCATCGTGCGCTAACCAAGCACTTCCAGATGTGTACATTCGCAATGACTGAAGTCGATTTGGTGTTTCTTCAGAACCTCGTAAGGTTGTACCTGAGGCAGATTTACCATCCAACATCCAACGTAAAGCAATAAAAGGGTTGTAATTGGCAACACGATGCGCATCAGTACCTGCACCGATATTTACGCCAACTCTCATTGCTGTATTGATCGGAGGCATGCGCTTTAATGCGTCAGCTCCTTTGCTGACTAAAATTTTGTCCCCCTCTAAAAACATGGCGTCTTGCATGGCCCAGCCCACACCTAATCTCTTCATGCGTTGAAAACTCTCTTCAGTCCCATCATTGAGATGTGCAATAGACCACCGCAGCTTTCCTATTGGCACCTCTTTATTAACTCGTTCAAGAACATCTAGCAAATGATGAATTGAGAAATTAGGTTGCCAGTGCTGGGTCAGCGTTATTCCATTTTCAGCGGCCCATTTTGCAATTTTAAAAAACTCCTCTTTATCTTTGTCAGTTGGTGTATCGTTGTTATACATTCCGAAAGTGACACGCTCACCTATGCCATTAAAGCGCAACATCGTGTCCCCAAAACCCATGGGCAATAACTGCGTGAGTTCTTTAAATTCTTCGAATTCTTTGTCTTTCTTTTGCGAAAAATAGCTGTAATTGACTCGAATAGTTAATTCACGATTGCGCCACACATGAAATAAAGGAGCGTATTGCTGCGGGGACATATTAAAGCCGCCCGGGTCTATTACACCGGTCAGACCTACCCGATTGAGCTCACTAAAAAATTTACGCGTTCCGTTTACTTTTTGTTCAAAAGTAGGAAGAGGAAGTTTGTCGAATAGAGGTACGATGCCACCAACAATTTCACCAGTAACTTGCCCTTGTGAATCACGGACCAACTTACCTCCACCAGTTAGATCGCTGTCAGAATTAATTTGTAAAGCTTTCAAGCCAGCAGGGTTGAGCAATGCCCAACCATACATCCACTGAACATAAATAAGATGATTGGGTGCAGCGGCCATGATCTCTGCTTGAGTAGGCCTTCTTTTTTCAACAAACTGTTCTTCGGTCCATCCGCCAGCAACTATGAGCCATGTGTTGGGCTGTGATTTTTCTGCAGCTTCCCTGAGACGTTGCATGGCTTGACTAATGCTTTGGGTTCCAAACCAGTGCACCTCAGTGCTATACGAAAGCGCAGCACGAATTGCATGAATGTGAGAGTCAATCAAACCAGGAATAACAGTTTTACCTTGCAAATCAATTAACTGGGTTTGCTTTCCTGCTAACTTTTTGATGTTGGCGTTGGTGCCTATTGCTTGTATGCGTCCCTCGCTTACTGCTATGGCTTGAACAGTGTCTGCCTTCGTATTGAGGGTAGATACTTTCCCGTTGAAAAGAATGGTATCGGGCACTTGTGCCTGCGCAATCAGTGAACTAAGTGTTAAGGATAAGAAAAAAAAGAAGTTCGGTCGATTCATCGCGTCTCTCGCTGATTAGTTAAGCTAAAAAACCAATACTGGAACGATTCGTTCGACTAATTGGTAAATCTT
>CAYFLF010000304.1:0-2157 GCA_964343725.1 uncultured Bordetella sp. | reverse complement strand
GAAGCACTTTTGTTCGTGTTGTGTAAAAGCTGGGTGGATCGAACCATGGGCGCATTATCAATGCCCAAAGATACGTAATTACCCCATGCGTAATAGCCGTAGCGAAAACCCTAGTCGGGTGTAGAACAATTCGTAGCAAGTTTTGTTTAATTTTTCTTGGGGGTTTTCGTATGTATGCGTGGACAAAAAAAATAAGCTTCGTCGCACTTTTGATGTGGCTTGCCAGCACGCCTATGTTGGCCACGGCGCAAGCATGGCCGACTCGTCAAGCGATTCGTTTGGTGGCCGTGTTCCCACCTGGCGGCTCAGTGGATCAAGTGGCGCGCATCATTGCGCAACCTTTGTCACAGCAATTGGGCCAAACCGTGATCGTTGAAAACCGTGGTGGCGCGTCCGGCACGATCGGCACGGCAGCTGTGGTGCAAGCGCCTGCTGACGGATACACCTTTGCCGTGGTGTTTGACACATTCGGTGTCAATCCCAGTCTGACCCCCAGCATGCCGTTTGACAGCAAAAAAGACCTGACACCCTTGGTTTTGGTGGGTACATCGCCTATGGTGCTGGCCACCCATGTGGGCTCTGAATACAAAACATTTGCGGATGTCATGGCCGCTGCAAAAGCCAAGAAAAATGTGAGTTTTGGCACGATTGGCAACGGTAGCTTGGGCCATTTGGCGATGGCACTGTTAGGGAGAGACGCGCATGTCGAATTGACGCATATTCCCTACAAAGGCGGTGGCCCATTGATGAGCGATGCGGTCGCTGGTCATGTGCCCTTGTCCATTGGCTCGGTCTTTGTGACCAAACCCCATATCGACAGTGGACGTATGCGCCCTCTGGCAGTGACCACCACCAAACGCGCACAAGATTTACCCAATGTGCCCACCATTGCAGAAAACGGTTACCCAGGCTTTGAGGCACCCGCTTGGTGGGCGGTTTTGGCATCGTCCAAAACACCTCCTGAGATCATCAAACGCATGAACGAAGAACTCAATAAAGTTCTCAAAAACCCAGAGGTTGCCAAAAAATTGGACGCGCAAGGCATTGACATAACAGGGGGAACCCCAGAACAAGCGCGTTCTTTTATTGAAAAGCAAATGACAGTTTGGGCCAAGGTCGTCAAGGACAACGACATCAAGGCCGATTAAGCCATCAATGCCTCACTTCGCCTTCTGGCGTAATTTGCAGAGCCGTTAAAAAGCGCGCCACCATGTTGTAGGTGGCGATTGCAGTGGTTAACTCCACTACACCCGTGGTGTCAAAGTGCTGGCTGATTTGCGCAAACAAGGCGTCATCAACTTTCACTTTGACGGTAATTTGGGCGGCATATTGCACAACCAAGCGTTCAACCTCACCTAATGCGTTGTCTGTAATCACTTGGCAAGCATCGCCTTTAACCGCGCGGTTTAGCGCATCTAACTCAGCTTGCGTACCACCAGCGGCTAAAAAATCTGGCGCATGGTGGTGGTATTCGTAAGTTGCGCCTGTGAGCAATGCCACGGTGCAAATACCAAGTTCACACAATTTGCGACTGGTGGGCAAGCCCGTGCGCACGTTCTTCAAATAGACATTCCAGCCACGCGCAACGGGTTCGCTCCACAGCAGAGCTCTATCGAGATTGAGCAAAGAACCACCCCGGCGTGCCAACACAGCGTCCACCATGTCTTGGGGTTGGGGTTTGAGTTCAGGTGTCCAAGCGGGAATACGCATACAAAACCTTTTTTGATTGAAAAGTTGAATTATGAATGGCTGATAGCTAGCCGATAATCCTCGTATGCGTATTCGCTTTACCAAAATGCAAGGTGCAGGCAATGACTTCGTGGTGTTAGATGAAACCCGCGAACGATTGAATCTGAGCCCTGCTCAGTACCGTTTTTTGGCAGACCGCCATTTTGGTGTGGGTGCCGACCAAATTTTGACGGTAAGACCTGCACCACAAGCAGGTGTTGATTTTGAATATGTGATCCACAACGCCGATGGGGGCGAGGTAGAACATTGCGGCAATGGTTCACGCTGTTTTGTTCGGTTTGTACAAGAGCAGGGCTTGACAAACAAGTCTTCGATTCGCGTCAAAGTGCATGGTGGTGTGATCGAACTGCATGCGCTAGCTAACGGACAAGTGAAGGTAGATATGGGCGCACCTATTCTTGACTTGCC
>CAYFLF010000303.1:0-2169 GCA_964343725.1 uncultured Bordetella sp. | reverse complement strand
CTAGGCCACCAACCGAGAACTCTTAGGCACATGCGCCAATAAAAACTCCATTTGGTCCGCCAAAATCCGGCGATTACGCAAAATAAAGTCTTCCCACAAACTAGGCACATAAGGCGTGTAGAGCAAAGGCATCTTGGCCTGCTCCGGCGTTCGGTTGCCCTTGCGGTGATTACAAGATTTACAAGCTGTCACCACATTCATCCAGTGGTCCTTGCCGTTCTGACCAAAAGGCGTAATGTGTTCGCGTGTTAATTCAGATTCGTGGAAATGATTTCCGCAGTACGCGCAAATATTGCGGTCGCGGATAAACAACTTGGTGTTGGTCAATCCTGAACGTAGATCAAAGGGATTGATTTTGGGGATGCCCTTGGTGCCGATGATGCTGTTGACCGTGATGATCGACTGCTGGCCTGTGATGGCATTAGTGCCACCGTGAAAAACTGCTACCTCGCCCCCAGATTCCCAGCGCACATCGCCGGCCGCATAGTGGATCACCGCTTGTTCAAGCGAAATCCAAGACTGTGGGAGTCCTTGCGCTGACAGTTTCAAGACCTTCAAAACACACCTCCATCCAAAACAAACTGAACCGATTAGGGAATGCACGTCTATCAACGACAATATAACCTTAATGAGTGACAGTTTTATAAAAGTCACAAACTAAATAAATCAAACATGCGAATTCTCAGAGGTTTTGACCACCCCAACCAAGCCAAGGCATGCGCTTTGACCATCGGTAACTTTGACGGGGTGCACCGTGGTCACCAAGCGATGCTGGCCCTACTTCAAAACGAAGCACGGCATCGCAATGTTGACAGTTGCGTGATGACGTTTGAACCGCATCCCCGAGACTACTTTGCCGAGGTTTACAAGCAACCCGATCTCGCGCCAGCCCGAATCGCCACATTGCGCGACAAACTCAACGAACTTGCCGCTTGCGGTGTGCAGCAATGCATTGTTTTGCCGTTTAACGAAAAGTTTGCGGGCCAATCGCCTCAGGACTTTATTCATAACGTGTTGGTCCAAGGGCTTGGCGTCAAATATGTATTGGTAGGTGATGACTTTCGCTTTGGTGCAAAACGCCTTGGCGATTACGCCATGCTTGACGCAGCAGGCACGGAACTCGGTTTTGACGTAGCACGAATGAACAGCTATGAAGTAAAGGGTCTTCGTGTATCGAGTTCGGCAGTACGCGAAGCGCTTGCCCGAGGCGCCATGGACGAAGTCACCCAACTACTCGGACGACCCTACGCCATATCTGGCCATGTGGTGCATGGCCGCAGACTAGGGCGTGAATTGAAGTGCCCCACCCTCAATCTAAGGTTTGCGCATTGGAAGCCAGCGGCAAGCGGTATTTTTGTGGTCCGCGTGCACGGCTTGCAAGAGATGCCGCTTCCTGGCGTTGCCAATTTGGGAATTCGCCCGTCGTTGGACCCAAACGATGTCAATGGCGGGCGTGTCTTGCTTGAAACCCATTGCTTGGATTGGCCCGCCAGCCTTGGCACTGAGGGGGGCTACAGTAAAATTATTCGGGTTGAACTGTTGCATAAATTGCACGACGAGTTGGCCTACGACGGTATGGACGCCTTGCAACAAGGCATACATAAAGACTGCGAAGACGCACGTACCTGGTTCGCAGCACACACCACACACCATGACCGATAAAAACAATTACCGCGCCACCCTCAATATGCCCGACACGCCTTTTCCGATGCGTGGCGATCTCCCCAAACGCGAACCCGCTTGGGCCAAAAGTTGGACCGATGTGGGTTTGTACAAAAAGCTTAGGGTGGCTCGGCATGGTCAACCCTTGTTTGTATTGCACGACGGCCCACCTTATGCGAACGGCAAATTGCATATTGGCCATGCGCTCAACAAAGTATTGAAAGACATGATCGTCAAATCTCGCCAATTGGCAGGATTCGATGCGCAATACATTCCCGGCTGGGACTGCCATGGTTTGCCGATTGAGAATGCCATAGAAAAGCTACATGGCCGCAAACTCAGCCGCGACGACATGCAGGCCAAAAGCCGCGCGTTCGCTACGGAACAAATTGAACAACAACGTGAAGACTTCCAACGCTTAGGTGTATTGGGTGATTGGGAGCGTCCCTACCGCACCATGGATTTCGGCAATGAAGCCGGCGAAATTCGCGCCTTCAAACGCGTGAT
>CAYFLF010000302.1:0-2197 GCA_964343725.1 uncultured Bordetella sp. | reverse complement strand
ATTTCAGGCGAAGCGCCCACCACATGGGCATCGCCCAAGTGGTAGTAATACATGTACGGACTGGGGTTGAGTGATCGCAAGGCACGGTACAAAGACAGTGGACTCGCCGTAAATTCTTTGTGGATGCGTTGCCCCACTTGCACCTGCATAAAGTCGCCCGCCGCGATCAACTCTTTGGCACGCTCGACTGCGGCCAAATAATCCGCTTTGGCAAAACTGCGCTCAACCGTGTGGCTTTTGCTAGACGAAATTGACGGGGCAATCGCAGGTGCACGCAGTCGCAACTTGAGTTCGTCCAAGCGCGCCTGCGCTTTGGCATAGGCCTGTGGTTGCGCAGGATCGGCATAGACCATGAGCGACAACTTGCCAGAGAGGTTGTCGATGACGGCCAACTCTTCGCACTGCAACAACAAAATATCGGGCATGCCCAAATCATCTGGCGGACAGGTGTGCGTGAGTTTTTTCTCGATGTGGCGCACGGTGTCGTACCCGAAATAACCTGCCAAACCGCCACAAAAGCGAGGCATGCCTTCGCGCAAAGCAACTTTGAATCGCTTTTGGTAGTCAGAAACAAAATCTAAAGGGTTGCCTTGGTGGGTTTCGACCACTTGGCCGTTCGTCACCACTTCGGTTTTGGCTTGCGCACCAAAGCCTGAGGCACGCAACAAAGTGTTGGCAGGCAAACCAATAAAGCTATAGCGCCCAAAGCGCTCTCCGCCCACCACAGATTCCAGCAAAAAACTGTATTGGCCGCCGTCTTGTACGTGGGCGAGTTTGAGATAGAGAGAAAGTGGTGTCTCTAGGTCCGCAAACGCCTCTGCCACCAAGGCGATACGGTTATAGCCTTCTTTGGCTAATTGATTGAATTCGGCTTCTGTCATGAAAGAGGCTTTGTTAAAAATTAGGTCGTCAACACACCATGAAATTCGAAAGTCAGACTTTCGAATTTCATGCTAAGGCCGACCGCATTTGGTCAATCACCACCTTGTAATCCGACTTGCCAAAAATTGCGCTACCCGCCACAAACGTGTCAGCACCCGCATCTGCCACGCGCCGAATGTTGTCTGCCTTGATACCGCCGTCAACTTCCAGGCGAATATCGCGACCAGTGGCGTCAATCAGTTGGCGCACTTTTTCAATCTTGCGCAAAGCGGAATCGATAAAGCTCTGGCCACCAAAACCTGGGTTCACGCTCATGATGAGCACAAGATCGATCTCGTCGATCGTCCACTCCAACACATCGAGCGGTTCCGCGGGGTTAAACACCAAACCTGCCTTCACCCCATGGCTTTTGATGGCTTGGATACTGCGATGCACATGGTCACTGGCATCGGGGTGAAAGCTGATCAAGTCCGCGCCTGCTTGGGCGAATGCGCCAGCCAAGGCGTCGACGGGCGAGACCATCAAATGCACATCGATGGGTACCGCTTGGCCAGCAGCGGTTTTGGCGTGGGGCTTCAAGGCTTGGCAGACCATGGGGCCAAACGTGAGGTTGGGCACATAGTGGTTGTCCATCACGTCAAAGTGGATCCAGTCGGCACCCGCAGCGATGACGGTTTGCACTTCTTCGCCTAAACGGGCAAAGTCGGCAGACAAAATAGAAGGGGCGATACGAAAGGTAGATGGAGCGCGTGACATAGGAGGATTATTTCACCTCCGCCATTACCCTTATAAATCGCGCCTTGGGCTTGCGTCAAAATCAGACCCATGCACCGATACGCTTTCCAAGTCGAAGTCCATCCGCAATACCTGCCTGAGCAGTCTGATCCTGACGCTTCGCACTACGTATTTGCCTACACCATCACGATCACCAACACGGGCACTATCCCTGCACAACTGATCTCGCGTACTTGGAATGTGAACGACGCGGAAGGCATGCACGAAAAAGTACGCGGCTTGGGCGTAGTCGGCCACCAACCCCTGCTCAAACCCGGCGAGCAGTTTGAATACACCAGCGGCACCCGCTTGCGCACACCGACTGGCACCATGCATGGCAGTTATTTTTGTGTTGCCGAAGATGGCGAGAAGTTTGACGTCGATATCCCGATGTTTGTCCTTGACGCATTGAGTAGCGATCCGTCCAAACGCAATTTGCACTAAGCCATGGGTGAGTTTGACCTGATCGCGCGGTACTTCAAGCGTCCGACGCAACGCGCGGTTCTGGGTGTTGGCGACGATTGCGCCATGCTGGCACCCA
>CAYFLF010000301.1:161-2201 GCA_964343725.1 uncultured Bordetella sp. | reverse complement strand
AATATCTTTGCTTGCGGTGACTATGTGCGTGGGCCTTATCCGTCCACTTTAGAGGGCGCAGTTCGCTCAGGCCTGCAAGTGGTCCGCCACCTCGGCTAGGTGACGCACAGTCCAAGGCTGCGGCGAGTCGTGCGTCCAAGGATGTCCTTGCGGGTTAATCCACACAGTGTGTAAACCCGCCTCACGCGCGCCCCAAGCGTCTGCATGGGCATCGTCCCCTACATGCAGGATTTGGTCAGCGTTTAAGTCCAAATGCGCGCTAGCCATTTGGTAAATCTTGGGATTGGGCTTGGCAACCCCCACTTCATGTGCTTTGAATGCCGCATGAAAGTAAGGCGCAGCGGGGGTGACAAACACATCGGCAGTGCCATTGGATATCGCAACCAGGCGAAATTTGGCAGATAGACGCGCCAAGGCTTCTTCCACACCCTCATAGAGCGTGACACGCTGTCGCGCAGCATCGAAAACGGCGTACGCTTGATCTGCTAACAGTGGATCATCGCCCGCTTGCCGCATGGTTTCGCGAATCACTTCGCAACGCAGAAAACCAAGGTCATGCGACTTGCTGGTGTGTTTCGCGACCACGCTTTGGCGAATCGACTGCTTGACGTCTGCTTGCTGGGTCAACTCTGCTGTTTTCGGGGTGTGGACGAGTAGCCATTCAAGCAAATCTTGCTCGGCACCCGCGATAGTAGGAGCGACAGGCCACAGCGTGTCGTCAAGGTCTAAGGTAATCGCGCGTATGTGGGAGAGTGTTGGCATGTCTAGGCGAGAATAACGCATGCTCGAATCTGTCTTCGCCCAAGAACCTCCATTTCGCCACGGTCAAACCCCGCGCACGGCTGTATTGTTTTGTAACCTCGGTACGCCAGATGCCCCCACTGCTAGCGCCTTGCGTCGTTACTTAGCGGAGTTTTTAGGTGACCACCGGGTGGTGGAAATCCCCCGTTTGGTTTGGATGTTGATCTTGCACGGCATTATTTTGCGCATTCGTCCCGCCAAATCCGCCTTGAAATACGCCAGCATTTGGACAGAAGAAGGCTCCCCACTCAAAGTCTGGACCGAACGCCAAGCCCATGCACTTGGCAACGCTTTTGCAGAGCGCCATGAACACGTGAGCGTGCGTTATGCGATGCGCTATGGCAACCCATCGATGGCGTCGCAACTTGATGCACTCAAGTCTGAAGGCTTCACCCGCGTCTTGGTGATGCCTGCCTATCCACAATACTCTGGCACCACCACTGCTAGCGTGTTTGATGCGGTCTACACATGGGGCCAACGTACCCGCTTGTTGCCTGAGTTTCGGTTTATCAACCATTACCACGACCACCCTGGCTATATCGGTGCACTAGCACAACAGGTGCGAACACATTGGAGTGCGCATGGTCAAGGCGAACGTTTGGTGATGAGTTTTCATGGCGTACCAGAGCGCACCTTGCAGTTGGGTGACCCGTATCACTGCGAGTGCTACAAAACAGCGCGCTTACTGGGTGAGGCCTTGGGGCTAGACAAATCGCAATACATCGTGACCTTCCAATCACGCTTTGGCAAGGCGAAATGGCTGGAACCCTACACAGAACCCACTTTGATTGCCTTGGCCGAGCAAGGCGTTAAGAAAGTTGATTTGATCTGCCCAGGATTCACCAGTGACTGCTTGGAGACTTTAGAAGAAATTGCCCAAGAAGCCCACGAAGCTTTCATGCACGCAGGGGGCGAGCAGTTCCACTACATCCCTTGTCTGAACGACAACCCCGAATGGATCCATGCCATGCATGAGATTGCTTCTTTGCATCTTGCAGGTTGGCATTTGGGTGAGCCCGATGCAAAAGCCTTGGCGATCAGTCGAAGTGAAGCCACCGCTCGCGGTGGCATTTAGCCGCCCTGCCCTAAGTTTTATTGAGGCTTGCTAGCAGAAGTAGCGGCCGGTGCTTGGGTTGGAGATGTCGATGGTGTTGCGGCAGGAGCAACTGAAACAGCAGGAGTTGACGCGGTTGTCGGTGTTGCACCAACTGAAGGACGTGGGGCGGGCGCAGTGTTGGC
>CAYFLF010000301.1:0-151 GCA_964343725.1 uncultured Bordetella sp. | reverse complement strand
TCTTGCAGGTTGGCATTTGGGTGAGCCCGATGCAAAAGCTTTGGCGGTCAGTCGAAGTGAGGCCACCGCTCGCGGTGGCATTTAGTCGCCCTGCCTTAAGTTTTATTGAGGCTTGCTAGCAGAAGTAGCGGCCGGTGCTTGGGTTGGAGAT
>CAYFLF010000300.1:0-2206 GCA_964343725.1 uncultured Bordetella sp. | reverse complement strand
AGTCGATAGCGTGATGGCTGCGATTGTGGGAGCGGCCGGCCTGAAAGCCTGTATTGCAGCAGCCTCCTCTGGTAAGAGATTGTTATTGGCGAACAAAGAGGCTTTGGTTGTCGGCGCAGATGTGTTTTTGAAGGCCGTTGCTGTTGGTGGTGCCACACTTATTCCCATTGACAGCGAGCACTCCGCTATTTTTCAGTCTTTGCCTGAAGATCCAAGTACCTGGGAAAACAGAGTTGAAAAAATTATTCTGACTGCTTCGGGAGGCCCATTTCGAAGGCGTGAGATTGCAACTCTCAAAGATGTCTCACCAGAGGAAGCATGTGCGCATCCCAACTGGGTGATGGGGCGCAAAATTTCTGTGGACTCCGCCACCATGATGAACAAAGCCCTTGAGGTCATCGAAGCACGGTATCTGTTTGGACTACCGCCAGATCGTCTTGAAGTCGTCATTCACCCGCAAAGCGTGATCCACTCGATGGTGCAGTACCGAGATACCTCAGTAGTCGCGCAATTAGGTACGCCCGATATGCGTGTTCCCATCGCCTATGGCTTGAGTTGGCCAGAGCGCATGACTTCTGGTGCCCAAGCATTGGATTTTCAAGCCTTGGCCGATATGACTTTTGAGTCACTGGATGACCATCAACATCGTGAACGGTTTGCTGGATTGGGCCTGGCTTGGGATGCATTGCGTGCACCTTTGGGTACAACAGCGGTACTCAATGCTGCAAATGAAGTCGCCGTAGAGGCGTTTTTAAACAAGCAAATTCGCTTTGACCAAATTCACCAAGTGAATGCTCATTGCCTGAATACGCAGTCGGTCTCCAACATCTCAACCATCGAGGATCTTTTGGCTTTAGATGAAAAAACGCGCTCTTTGGCGCATTCTTGCGTGGCTAAATGGGCCAAGGGTTGAGCCTCGCATAGGGGTGTTTTACCCTCGACCGTGTTGTATCATGCCCTTGTTTGACATGCGATGCCCTCTCAGTCGACAAATCTCCCGTTTGGGTCGCTTAATTTCCTGTTCATGAACCTGCCTCTCTTTTCATTCCGTCGCTCAACCTTATCCAAAATATGGATGGGTTGTGTTGCGTTAGTTTTAGCTTTTCACGCTTGGGCAGCTGACCCATTCAAAATAGGTGACATTCGCGTCGAAGGCTTGCAACGCGTTGAACCCGGAACTGTGTTTGCCTCCATCGCTTTGCGGGTAGGAGATGACTACACCGATGAAAAAGGTGCAGCCGCTATCCGCAGTCTTTTTGCGCTGGGCCTTTTTAAAGATGTGCGCATTGAGGTGAGTGGCAATGTGTTGGTGTTGATCGTGGAAGAGCGTCCCAATATTGCGCAAGTTGATTTCATTGGTACAAAAGAGTTCGACAAAGACGTATTGCGCAAAGCCTTGCGTGACATCGGATTAGCGGAAGGCCGTCCTTTTGACAAAGCGCTTGCAGATCGTGCAGAACAAGAATTGAAGCGCCAATACGTCAATCGCAGTTTGTATGGTGCTGAAATCATCACCACCATCACACCGACAGAACGCAATCGTGTCAATTTATCTTTTACGGTTATCGAAGGTGATCTGGCCAAGATCAAAGAGATGCGCATTGTGGGAAACAAGACGTTCTCAGAATCTACTTTGCTAGATCAGCTAGACCAAAATACCGGTAACTGGCTGAGTTGGTATACCAAAACAGATCGGTATTCACGCACCAAACTCAACGCCGATCTGGAAACCTTGCGTGCTTGGTACCTAGCCCGTGGTTTTCTGGAGTTTCGCGTCGATTCAACCCAAGTGGCAATTTCGCCTAACAAGCAAGATATCAGCATCACCTTGAACATCACCGAAGGCGACCGCTTTGTGGTCTCTGAAGTGGCGATGGAGGGTTACTACCTCGGTAAAGACGACGAATTCAAATCCTTGATTCAAATAAAGGCGGGCAAGCCCTACAACGCTGATGATGTCGCCAAGACCACCAAGGCCTTCAACGATTATTTTGGAAATTTTGGTTTTGCTTTTGCCCGCACCGAAGTACGTCCTGAAATTGACCGCTCCACCAATTTAGTGAAGTTGGTGTTAGTGGCGGACCCTTCCCGTCGTGCCTATGTGCGTCGCATCAATATTTTGGGGAACAACCGCACGCGAGATCAAATCGTGCGCCGCGAATTTCGCCAAATGGAGTCAGCTTGGTATGACGGTGACAAGATCAAG
>CAYFLF010000299.1:0-2222 GCA_964343725.1 uncultured Bordetella sp. | reverse complement strand
CTCGCCAAAGTTGCAGGGCAAGACGCACGCTTGCATGATGTGTGCACCACGTGTCTAGAAGCGTTTCGAATTTTGAGCACCATGCTCAAACCCATCTTGCCTGCACTTGCAGAGCAAGTTGAAGCATTTCTAAAAATTTCACCCCTCACTTTTGCCAACGCCGCGCAAGCCTTGCCCGCGGGCCATGTCATTGGTGAGTACAAACACTTGATGCAACGCGTGGATATCAAAATGCTCGAATCTCTCTTTGAAGCCCCAGAACCTGAAATTCAAAAAGTGTCTCCTGGTGGAGAAGACATTGCGCCCACCATCTCGATAGACGATTTCGCCAAAATCGATTTACGTATCGCACAGATCTTGCAATGCGAAGCCGTAGAAGGCTCTACCAAATTGCTACGCCTCACGCTCGATGTTGGGGAAGGCACAGATGCACAAGGCAAGCCGATAACCCGCAATGTGTTTAGCGGTATCGCCAGCATGTACCAACCGCAAGACTTGGTCGGCAAACTCACCGTGCTCGTCGCCAACCTCGCACCTCGCAAAATGAAATTTGGCATCTCCGAGGGCATGGTCTTAGCCGCCAGCCACGCCGATGAAAAAGCCGAGCCAGGCATCTACATACTTGAACCGTTTCCTGGCGCCAAGCCAGGCATGCGGATTCATTAATTGGGGTCAGAACCCAATTAATTCATGTTCTTCAAACCTAAGTTAATTGAAGCATTAGAGGGTTACAACTCTGAGCGCCTTTTCAAAGACATTGCCGCGGGAATCACTGTTGGCGTGGTCGCCTTGCCTTTGGCGATGGCATTTGCGATTGCTTCTGGGTTGACGCCTGAAGCAGGTTTGTTTACTGCGATCTTGTCGGGGTTCATCATCTCTGCGTTAGGCGGCAGTCGGGTGCAAATTGGTGGGCCTGCTGGTGCGTTTATCGTCATTGTTTATGGGATTTTGACGCGCTATGGATTGGCGAATTTAATCATTGCTACCGCCATGTCTGGCGTCATGTTGTTGGTGATGGGCTTGCTGCGATTAGGCTCATTGATTCGATTCATTCCTGTCGCGGTAGTCATTGGTTTCACCAACGGCATTGCTGTTTTGATCATGGTGTCGCAGATCAAAGATTTTTTAGGTCTGCAAATCAAATCAATGCCTGCAGATTTTTTTGGAATTATCAGCACGCTGATTCACCATATGGCTGACATCAACACAGATGCATTTGCTTTGGCTTCTATGTGTTTGGGTTTGCTAGTCGTCTGGCAGATGCTACTTCCTCAAGTGTTGTCACAACACGTATTGACTAAAAAACTCTCGCTCATCCCAGGCTCTATGTTGGTCTTGGTTTTGGGGTCTTTGGCTGCAAGCTGGTTCGGTTTAGATGTTGAAACCATCGCTACGCGCTTTGGTGGCATTCCTAACCATCTACCAACATTGGCGTGGCCAGACTTCTCTTGGCAAAACATCCATGCGCTGTGGTTACCTGCTGCCACGCTCGCACTACTAGGTGCCATCGAGTCCTTGCTATGCGCGCGCATCGCCGACCAAATGATGGCGCAAACACCTTATGGCGATCGCCACAATGCCAACCAAGAGTTGATGGCGCAAGGCATCGCAAACATCGTCACACCGTTCTTTGGCGGAATGCCTGCAACAGGAACGATTGCGCGCACCGTCACCAATGTGAAGAACGGCAGTAGCTCTCCTATTGCAGGCATTGTTCATGCGTTGACCTTGCTCATGGTGGTCTGGGTCGCGGCACCGCTTGCGGGTGGCATTCCTTTGGCGGTGCTCTCTGCCATCTTGATGTTTGTTGCTTGGAATATGGGTGAGTGGCGCGAGTTCGCAAATCTGCGTCAATTTCGTATGCCCTACCGCGTGACCTTGTTGGCCGTATTTGTACTCACGGTGGTGGTCGACCTCACAGTTGCCGTAGAAGTGGGTTTGATTGCCGCTTGTTTAACTTTTATTTTTCGCATCTCTAGTTTGAGCCGAGCCGAATCGATAGATGTTGCTATTCCAGATGTGCGTGCTTACCGCTTGAACGGCGCCTTGTTTTTTGCAGCAGTGGCCTTGGTAGAAGAAATAGAAGACAAACTGCCTTCCAAAGCGGTGGTGTTAGACCTTTCTTCTCTCATCTACATCGACTCATCAGGTGCCGACGCATTGCAATCCCTCGCAAACACCTGCGCAAAAAAACAAGTCCGCCTAATTCTCTGCGCCATTTC
>CAYFLF010000298.1:0-2231 GCA_964343725.1 uncultured Bordetella sp. | reverse complement strand
CCAGCGGCAACGTGGTATTGCCTTCGCGCACCCCAGCCGAATTGACTCGCATCTACCAAAACGAGATTCAGCGCTACACCGCTATCGCCAAATCCATTAACTTGCAGCCTCAATAACATGACATATCTTCGAGATGCATTGAGCGCTCGAGTTGGTGAATTCATTCAACTCAGGCGTGACATACATCAACACCCTGAGCTTGCGTTTGAAGAGCATCGCACCTCTGATCTTGTAGCCTCCAAGTTAGAGGCTTGGGGCTACAGCGTGCGGCGCGGATTGGGTGGCACAGGCGTGGTGGGAACCTTGAAACGCGGTAACTCACCCAAAAGCGTCGGCATTCGAGCAGACATGGATGCCTTGCCCATACAAGAAAAAACCGGGCTCGAATGGGCAAGTCAGACACCAGGCTTGATGCATGCATGTGGACATGATGGCCATACGGCTATGTTGTTAGCAGCCGCACAAGATTTGGCAGAAGACACCGAATTTGACGGCACCTTGCATTTGATCTTTCAGCCTGCTGAAGAAGGTGGTGGTGGCGCACTGCGCATGATGCAAGATGGTTTGTTTGATCTCTTTCCATGCGACGCCATATTTGCAATGCACAACATGCCAGGTGTGCCAGCGGGTCATTTTGTATTTCGTGATGGGCCAGCCATGGCTTCTAGCGACTATGTGACGATTCGTGTGAAAGGCATAGGTGGCCACGGCGCCATGCCCCATCGCTGTGCAGACCCACTGGTTGCTGCGTCATCCATTGTGATGGCGCTGCAAACGGTAGTGGCGCGCAATGTTGATCCGCAAGAAACCGCTGTTGTCACCGTGGGTGCCATGAACGCTGGACAAGCGAACAATGTCATCCCCGCCATGGCGACCCTCGAACTCAGCGTACGCGCCTTAAAACCTGAGGTGCGTCTCTTGCTTGAAAAACGCATCAAAGCATTGGTAGCAGCACAAGCAGAAAGTTTTGGTGTCAGTGCAGAGGTGGAGTGGAAGCCAGGCTATTGCGTATTGGTGAACTCCTTGCCAGAGACCAACTTTGCAAGAGAAGTGGCGTTGAAGATGTTGGGACCCGAGCGGGT
Organism: uncultured Bordetella sp.; assembly: GCA_964343725.1. Lineage (GTDB taxonomy): Bacteria > Pseudomonadota > Gammaproteobacteria > Burkholderiales > Burkholderiaceae_C > Limnohabitans. The sequence goes on along the minus strand of CAYFLF010000298.1, from coordinate 1,149 downwards.
CAATCCTCAAGGCCCTGCCCTCACAGGAAGCGAAGACTTTGCATTCATGCTTGAAAAAGTGCCCGGCAGTTATCTGTTGATAGGCAATGGTGATGGCGATTCGGCTGGTGCTTGCATGGTTCATAACCCAGGTTATGACTTCAATGACAACAACATCGCCGTAGGTGCCTCCTATTGGGTTCAATTAGTGAAGACATTTTTAAATCGAAAGAACTAGACCATGAAAACAATCGCAATCGTTGGTGGTGGCATTACTGGCGTCACTACTGCATACGCCCTCGCAAAACGTGGCTTTTCAGTGACTTTGTTTGAGCGCCACCGTTACGCTGCGATGGAGACATCTTTCGCTAATGGCGGTCAACTATCTGCATCTAATGCAGAAGTTTGGACCCATTGGTCGACGATCTTAAAAGGCATGAAGTGGATGCTCAAAAGCGATGCACCACTCTTGATCAATCCAAAACCCTCTTGGCACAAGCTTTCATGGTTTGCTGAATTCATGGCAGCCATGCCCGCTTACGAAAAAAACACCATTGAAACCGCAAGACTAGCGGTTGCTGCGCGAGAGCATCTGTTCACGTGGGCTGAGGCAGAAGGCATTGACTTTGATTTGAAAAAGCAAGGCATATTGCACATCTATCGCGACAAACAAGGCTTTGAACACGCCGGAAGAGTTTCGCAATTGCTAGCCAAAGGCGGTCTTCCACGCCATGCGGTCACGCCAGAAGAAATGAAAGCCATTGAACCCACTTTGGCTGGCAAGTACTACGGTGGCTACTTCACCGAGAGCGACTCAACCGGTGATATTCATAAATTCTCAAACGGATTGGCAAAAGCAGTTGACCGTTTGGGCGTTAAAACTCTCTACGAGCAAGACGTTGTTTCAGTGAGCAGCAACAACACACAAGCCACGATCACTGTTAATCAAAAAGATGGCAAGCCATCTGTGCATACTTTTGATAGCGTTGTGATTTGCGCTGGTGTTGCCAGCAAGCGATTTGCAGCGCAATTAGGCGACAGGGTCAATATTTATCCTGTCAAAGGCTACTCAATCACCGTCAATCTGCTTGACGCCGAGAGCCAAGCTGGCGCACCCAATGTGAGCCTGCTTGACGACGAAACCAAATTGGTAACCAGTCGCTTAGGCAT
>CAYFLF010000297.1:0-2234 GCA_964343725.1 uncultured Bordetella sp. | reverse complement strand
GCTTGTTGTGTTTTATGTTGGCTCAACATGTCGATTTGCGCATTGCAATGCACGGTATGCCAGAGGTTTAGGCGTGAGCACAATTCCAAATCGCGCGCTTCAAACACGCCTTCGAGCAACAAAATAGGGCCGCGCCAGCCTAAATCTCGCACGCGCTGTGCTTCGTTTAAGTCCAGCAAAGCAAATCCGTCGCATCCTCGCAAACCCTCGTAGGCGCGTTCAATGCCATGCCCGTAGGCATTGGCTTTGACAACGGCCCAAACGCGTGCGTCAGGCGTGTAATCTTTCATGCGTTGCAAGTTATGACGCAAAGCGTCACTGTGCACAAAAGCTTGTATGGGGCGGGGCATAACGCTATTGTGTCATTGCGCGTGTTATAACCCTTTGTCTTATGTTTTTGATGTTCCCATGAAGCGCGGTTTCTACACCATCATGTCTGCCCAGTTCTTTAGTTCTTTGGCAGACAACGCCTTGTTTGTAACGGCAGTTGAATTACTCAAGTCTGAAGGCACGGCCGAGTGGCAACGCGCCGCCTTGGTTCCGATGTTTGCGCTGTTTTATGTGGTGTTAGCGCCTTTTGTGGGCGCTTTTGCCGATTCGCGACCCAAAGGTGATGTGATGTTGATGAGCAACACCATCAAAGTCGTTGGTTGCTTGATGATGCTGTTTGGTAGTCATCCACTGCTGGCGTATGCGGTTGTTGGATTAGGTGCAGCCGCTTACTCGCCTGCCAAGTATGGAATATTGACGGAATTGCTGCCCGCATCGCAATTGGTCAAAGCCAATGGTTGGATTGAAGGCTTAACCATTGCATCGATTATTTTGGGCGTGTTACTAGGCGGTCAGTTGGTGGGCCCCAAGTTGTCTGCCATGTTGTTGTCGTTAGATGTGCCATTCATGGATACGAGTTTTGACACACCACCGGAAGCCGCCATTTGCGTATTGGTGTTGTTTTATGGATTGGCTGCATGGTTCAACACGCGCATTCCTAATACCGGTGTTGCATTGATTCCGATGCGCAGCCACCCTGAATACAGCATGGTGCGTAGTTTGTGGATTTTGATCCCTGAGTTTTTCCGTTGCAACCAGTTGTTATGGAAAGACAAATTAGGTCAAATTTCATTGGCAACTACTACCCTCTTTTGGGGTGTCAGCGGTAATTTGCGCTATATCGTGTTGGCCTGGAGCGCCGCCGCTTTGGGCTATAGCACGACTCAGGCATCGAGCTTGGTCGGTGTTGTGGCGATCGGCACTGCCGTTGGTGCCGTCGTTGCATCTATGCGCATGCGCTTGGAACACGCTACGCGCATCATGCCTTTGGGAATTGTGATGGGTACTTCCTTACTCGTGATGATTTTTATAAGTGATTTATGGGTTGCGGTACCTTTCTTGATATTGATTGGTGGCCTTGGTGGCTTCTTAGTCGTTCCAATGAACGCGTTGCTACAGCACAGAGGACATAACTTGATGGGGGCAGGCCGCTCGATTGCAGTACAAAACCTCAATGAGCAACTGTGTATCTTGTTATTGGGTGGTCTCTACACCCTATTCACAGGCATGGGCATGACTGCTTTTGGAGCCATCACCGCATTTGGCACCTTGGTGGCCTATGTGATGTGGTTGATCAAGCTCTGGCATGAATCCAACCTACGCCACCACAGCGAGGAAGTTGCTAGGCTGATGCATATTGCCAGCCAAGACGATGCACATGGTTAAGACGCTAGAACAGCGTCCAATACCTCAATCCAGTGTTTAACTGGAACATCTGTTCCACTTTGCAAGTGGGTGATGCAACCGACATTGGCACTCAAAATAGCGCGAGGTTGTAGCGCATCTAAATGATTTAATTTTCGATCACGCAAGGTATAGGCGATATCTGGGTTCAATACTGAATAGGTGCCAGCAGAACCACAACATAAATGGGCTTCTTGATTAGCCACTTGCACATCAAAGCCCAAGTCACTCAGATGTTTTTCTACGCCACCTTTGAGTTGTTGGCCGTGTTGCAAAGTGCAAGGTGGGTGAAACGCTTGTTTGCCAGTCTGCTCGAGCGCGTGCGCATTGATTTTTGTTTTTAATAAAGGCACAAGTTCCGGCAACAGTTCACTGAGGTCTTTGGTCAATGCGCTGATTTTTTTCGCTTTCTCTGCGTATTGCGCATCATGGGCTAACACATGGCCATAGTCTTTCACCATCACCCCGCAGCCCGAAGCGTTCATGATGATGGCCTCAAT
>CAYFLF010000296.1:0-2286 GCA_964343725.1 uncultured Bordetella sp. | reverse complement strand
GGCTATAACGCCGCACGATTTGCCAGCACCTTGGCCATGTTGGCAGGTGCAGGCGTTCCAATTTTGAAAGCGCTACAAGCAGCGTCTGCCACCCTCTCCAATGCAGCGATGCGCACTGACGCGCAAGTGGCATATGAAATGGTGCGCGAAGGCGCGCCCCTCGCCTCTGCACTCGCACAGCATGCGCGCTTTCCACGCATGTTGGTGATGTTCGCGCGACTGGGTGAACAAACGGGCACACTGCCCACCATGCTGCAACGCACGGCACAGCAACTCAGCATGGACGTGCAACGCCGTGCCATGCAACTGGCCACTATTTTGGAACCCTTACTCATCGTAGTGATGGGCGCTGTGGTGATGTTGATCGTGCTGGCGGTAATGCTGCCGATCATCCAACTCAACCAATGGGTACGATAGACAACATGGGTGTTTCTCTACAAGGTAAATTGGTCGTCGCGATTTCATCGCGCGCATTGTTCGACTTCGAAGAAGAAAACCGCGTCTTTGAGCAAAACGACGATCGCGCCTACATGAATTTGCAACTCGAACGCTTGGATGCACCTGCCAAGCCTGGGGTTGCGTTTTCGTTGGTGAAGAAATTATTAGCCTTCAATAGCCCAGACACACAGCGCGTAGAAGTGGTGATCTTGTCGCGCAACGACCCCGTCAGTGGCATGCGGGTATTTCGCTCAGCCCAGCACTATGGCTTACCCATTCAGCGTGGCAGCTTTACGCGCGGGCAAGCACCGTGGCGTTATTTAAAACCTTTGCATGCGAATTTGTTTTTATCCACCCATTTGGCCGATGTGCGTGCCGCACTCGATGCTGGTGTGCCAGCTGCGCAGGTGTATCCACACTCCGCCCACGCTTCGCAAGCAAACCCACATGAAGTGCGTATTGCATTTGACGGTGACGCCGTGTTGTTCAGCGACGAAGCGGAGCGGGTTTTTCAAACCGAGGGTTTGAATGCCTTTCAACAGCATGAAAAAGACCGTGCAGCGCAACCCCTCTCGGCAGGCCCCTTCAAACCATTGCTCGATGCTTTGCAAGTTCTGCAACACGCGGGCATGCCCGATATGCGACTGCGCACCGCCTTGGTCACTGCACGCAGTGCCCCCGCACACGAGCGCGCTATTCGCACTTTGATGAACTGGAACATCGAGGTCGATGAAGCTATGTTTTTGGGTGGCTTAGAAAAAGGCGAATTTCTGCGTGAGTTTGAGCCTGACTTCTTCTTTGATGACCAGACAGGCCATATCGAATCTGCCGCACGCCATGTACCCGCTGGACATGTCGTTAGTGGCGTTAGAAATTTATGAGCGGGCCAGATTTAGCCAGCCCTAATAGCAATTGGCAAAAAACCCGCCTGCAATTGCGCAGAGTTTGGGCGCTGTCTTTGCCCTACTTTCAATCAGAAGACAAATGGCGTGCTAGAAGTTTATTAGCGGCTTGCGTTGGTTTGAATCTTGGCATGGTCTACATGATGGTGCTGTTCAACGACTGGAACCGCGTTTTTTATGACGCCTTGCAAAACCGAGATGCCGAAGTGTTTTGGCACCAGCTGGGGGTGTTTTGTATTTTGGCCACTTGCTACATCGTGGTAGCCGTCTATAAGTTTTACCTGACACAACTGCTAGAGCTGGGTTGGCGCACATGGATGACGCGTGACTACCTACAACGCTGGTTGTCGCACCATGTGTTTTATCGTCTAGAGCTGCAAGCGCAAAACGGCACTGACAACCCAGACCAACGTATTCAAGAAGACGTACAACAGTTCACGGCAGATACCGTTAGTTTGTCTTTAGGCATGCTCGACGCCTCCGTTACCTTGCTGAGTTTTGTGGGAATTTTGTGGGCACTTTCGGGTGGTTTTAGTTTTGAATTGAATGGTGCGGCATACAACATTCCAGGCTTTATGGTTTGGATGGCATTGCTGTACGCACTGAGTGGCAGCTTGTTAGGCCACTGGATTGGTCGCTCCATGGCGTCACTCAATTTCCAACAACAACGCTTTGAGGCCGACTTTCGTCACCACCTAATGCGCGTGCGTGAATACAGCGAAGCCATTGCGCTAGACCGTGGTGCAGGTGTCGAGCGCGCGTCCTTGCAAACACGGTTTGCACACGTGATTGACAACTTCCTGCGCTTGTTGCGCGTGCAAAAGCGCTACACCTGGTTTAGTTCTGGCTATGGACAAGCCGCAGTGGTTTTTCCTATGTTGGTGGCATCACCTCGGTATTTCAGCGGTGCGATTCAACTCGGTGAGTTGATGCAAATCTCATCCGC
>CAYFLF010000295.1:0-2301 GCA_964343725.1 uncultured Bordetella sp. | reverse complement strand
GGCAAGATGTAGTCAGCGTAATCAGCGGTATCGGTTTGGAAATGCTCAAGCACCACAGTGAATAAATCTTCACGCGCAAAGCCTTTTATCACCTCGCCAGAATGCGGTGCGACTGCAACGGGATTGCTGTTGTAAACCATGAGCGCTTGAATTTTGGGGCCAAAAGTATTGGATGTGGGTTGCAACAAAGCGTTGCCAATGGTGCTCATATTGATCGTACGGGGGTGAACACCAGCCAATAGATCAGGACGCTGTAACACCTCACGTTGCACTGGGAAATTTCCTGAGTTGGCCAATAAGAGCCCCCCAGCACGATGTCGCCATGCACCTGTGAGCGCGGGTAAACATGCAATTGCACGCACCGCATTGCCACCACCTTTCACGCGTTGCATGCCATAGTTCAAACGAATGGCGGCAGGTTTGGTAGTGGCCCAATCATGTGCGAGTGATTCAATTTGCGCAACCGTGATGCCGCAAACCTGCGCCGCACGCTCAGGCGTCCATTGCAAGGCTCTGGCACGTAACGCGTCCCAACCCAAAGTGTGTTGCGCGATGTAGTCGTGGTCTAGCCAATCGTTTTGTATGAGTACATGCATCAGCGCTAGCGCCAATGCTGCATCGGTACCCGGCCGCAAGGCAATGTGTACATGGCATTTTTCTGCGGTTTCGCTTTTACGAGGGTCTATGCATATCAATTTGGCACCGTTGCGTTTTGCCTCTTGGGCAATGCGCCAAAAATGCAAATTACTACCGATTGAATTACTGCCCCAAATAATGATGAGTTTGGACTCCACAAAAAATTCCACCCGCATGCCCATCTTGGCACCAAAGGTGTAGGTCAAGGCTTCGCTTCCAGCAGAAGCGCAAATCGTCCGATCCAGCATGGATGCGCCCAACTTGTGAAAGAAACGCATCGCCATTGCCTCACCTTGCACTTGTCCCATCGTGCCTGCATAGCTGTAGGGCAATATGGCTTGAGGGTCATGCTTGGCTATTGCAGTCAGCCGATTGGCGATATCACTGAGCGCCTCTTCCCACGAAACAGGTGCAAATTGACCAGACCCTTTCGGACCTGTTCGCTTCATAGGATGCAAGATTCGGTCTGGATGGTAGGTGCGTTCGGTGTAACGCGAGACTTTGGTGCACAACACACCATCAGTCATGGGATGGTTGGGATTGCCTTGTACGCGAATGGCTATGCCATTTTCAACTGTGGTGACCAACGAGCATGTGTCGGGACAATCATGCGGGCATGCGCCAATCACGGTGTGCATCACTCTGATCCTTTAATCTGTTGCGTGTTGTTTACTCATGACCAGACCGACTCCCGAGAGAATCAGCACGCCACCTATGACATGGTGCAATCCAATGCTTTCGCCCAGCACGATCCACGCCATCACACTCGCATACAGGGGGCCTAGATAAAGCGTCATCGCCACTCGGCTTGCGCCAATGGTTTTTTGCACCCATCCATACAACCAGTAGGCACCTAAGCCTGGGAAAAGCGCTGCAAGCGCAATCAGTATGAGCGCATCACTGCCGAGCGTTGGGGCATCGGCTTGCATCAATTCCCAAATGGTAAAAGGCACCATCACCAACACGCCTCCTGCACAAATACAAGCCAATTGCGCACCTGCGCTTAAAGAACTGCGCCAATGCTTTTGTAATAACGAATAAGCAGCCCAAGCCAATGATGCGGCGAGTATCCATAAATCTCCGGGGACCAAAACCACTTGCGCCAGTCGTGCCCACTCCCCTTGCACTACCACATGGACAACCCCCAATACAGCCAGTAAAACGCCGAATGCTTGTCGCTTTGAAAATGGCTCGCGCAACCAGAGCACAGAACCAACGGCAATCATCACGGGTGAAGAGGCATAGATCAGTGAAATATTGATCATATTGGTGCTCACCCCAGCCTGATACACACCAGCACCACACACCCACATACCCAATGCACCCAACAATAAATAGCGCCTTGTCTGTGTGCGCAAAATATCCCAGTGGGCTTTTATTTCATCCCGCGCAAGCCATGCCAAAAAAATACCCACCAAAGCCCAACGCGCAATCGCCAACACATGTGGCGTGATCACCCCAGGTGCTTTGCGCGCCACGATGTGGTTGACCGTCCAAAACATCGGGATCGCCCAAATCGTGAGTTTGGCGAGTTGGATTTGGGAGTTAGGGATCTCGGTTGAAGCATTCAATGATTCAGTTTGCATCGCATATTGCCTTGGTTGACTGAATCATAGTCATCTCGTACTTCAAATATTGCTTAGCAATTTGAAACTTCCTCAGCGC
>CAYFLF010000294.1:0-2307 GCA_964343725.1 uncultured Bordetella sp. | reverse complement strand
TAAAACTATCCACCAATACGGCTCTGTGGAAGAAACAAGAAGACGATATGGACATCAACTGCGGCGAAATTGTGGATGGCACGTCTTCCATCCAAGCCATGGGTGAAAAGATCTTCCAACACATCTTAGATTGCGCATCTGGCAAACCCAGTAAAAGCGAGCAGCATGGCTATGGACAAAATGAATTTGTGCCTTGGCAAGTCGGCGCTGTTATGTAATTTCTTTATCAAAATCTTATGTCATTAAAAATCTCAGCTGCCGATCTCGAATCCAAAATCACCGCCATTTTTGTCAAAGCAGGTAGCCAGCCTGCAGAGGCTCAACAAGTTGCAAGCAACTTGGTCATGGCCAATTTAAGCGGACACGACTCGCATGGCGTGGGCATGACACCGCGTTATGTCGACGCGATTTTGGAAGGCAACTTAACACCCAATAGCAGTGTTGCCATCAAAGTAGATACGGGCATGTTGCTGGGCTTAGATGGTCAACAAGGGTTTGGGCAAATCATTGGCGTGCAAGCAATGGAATTGGCTTTCGAGCGCGTAGCCCAACACGGCGCATGCATCATGTCGTTGGCTAATTCACACCATTTAGGACGCATTGGCCATTTTGCAGAAATGGCGGTTGCAAAGGGATGGATTTCTCTGCATTTTGTGTGCGTAGCCTCACGCCCTGTTGTGGCTCCGTTTGGCGGCGGCGATGGACGCTTTGGCACCAACCCTTGCTGTATTGGTATTCCACTCGGATATGGCGCGAATACACGCGAACCCTTTGTGCTCGACTTTGCGACCAGCCGCGTGGCACAAGGCAAGATGCGTGTCGCGCATAACGAAGGACGCGAAGTCGAACCAGGCACTTTGATTGACGAAAACGGCAACCCCACCAACAAACCTGGCGTTGTCGTGGTTCCGCAAAGTAACGGCAAGATGGGTGCATTGCGCACATTTGGCGAACACAAAGGTTTTGGTTTGGCAGTTGCCTGTGAGTTGCTCGGTGGCGCATTGAGCGGTGGCGGCACGTGGCACAAAGAAGCAGATGGACGTCGTGCGGTGATCAACAGCATGTTGACCATCGTGATCGATCCCAAACGCTTAGGCACACAAGCTAGTTTTGCGGAAGAAAGTTTGGCCTTTGTCGACTGGCTTCGTGAAAGCCCAGATGCACCCGACTCGGAAGGCGTGATGGTGGCTGGAGAGCCTGAACGCAAAGCGCGTGCAGATCGCTTGAAAAACGGCATCGTGGTGGACGACGCCACATGGCAAGAAATCCAAGCCTCGGGACAAAAACTCGGCATGACGGTTTGACGCATTGAAAACCGCTCTGGCATGGGCAGCCAAGCAATGACAGGTGTTGTGCATCTTGGATTAGGTGCTTTTCACCGCGCACACCAAGCATGCGTATTTGACCAACTTCTTCAACAAGGCGATGCACGCTGGGGTGTTTTTGGTGTCGCCATGCACAACCCTGACGTTCTGTCAGCACTCAAAAACCAAGGCTGGCAATACGCAGTCCAAGTGGCTGACGCGCATGAGAGTCATTGGCAAACGGTTCATGCGATTCAAGACGGTTGTGTTGCCGCCTTAGAGCGCGAACGGGTTGTCCAAAAACTAGCCTCTGCTGAAACGCGTTGGGTCACTTTGACGGTGACAGAAAAAGGCTATGACGCTGCATTGGCGAAATTGTTATTAGAAGGTTTTGCAGCGCGATGTACACAACTTGGCCACACCGCTATTGCGCGATTGACGATTGCTTCGTGTGACAACCTAAGCCATAACGGCGATCGATTGCGAGATTTGTGTTTAACCACTTTGAAGCAATTGCAACAAGGCAGTGAGTTTGCAAAGCTTAGCAACACAACTTCATTGCATGCATGGATAGAGCAACACTGCTTTTTCCCCAACAGCATGGTGGACCGCATCGTTCCGCAAAGCACGCCTGCCTGTCTATTGGCCGCGCGTGATGCCTTGGGAGTCGACGACAAGATTGCGCTTGCGACAGAATCTTTTTGGGAATGGGTGATTGAAGACAAGTTGGCAGACCCACATGATGGGCCTATTCTTCAAAGCGCTGGCGTACAAGTAGTCGCTGATGTGCAAGCTTTTGAAGATGCCAAGTTGCGCATGCTCAATGCAAGCCACTCCGCCTTGGCAGCTATGGGGGCAGTACTGGGGCTATCCACCATTGCAGATTGCATGGCCCAGTCTGAACTTCGAAACTTTGCACATCGGCTGATGACCGAAGATATTGCGCCTTTTGTGCATCGCCCGCAACTGGATGCTTATCGTGACGCATTGCTGGAACGATTTG
>CAYFLF010000293.1:0-2323 GCA_964343725.1 uncultured Bordetella sp. | reverse complement strand
GTAGGTTGGTAACCCACAGCAGAAGGCATACGGCCTAGCAAAGCAGACACTTCGGTACCGGCCAAGGTGTAGCGATAGATGTTGTCCACGAAGAACAACACGTCACGGCCTTCGTCACGGAAAGATTCGGCGATGGTCAAACCTGTCAACGCAACGCGCAAACGGTTACCAGGAGGCTCGTTCATCTGACCGTACACCATGGCTACTTTGGATTCGCCGAGGTTTTCAAGGTTCACCACGCCAGAGTCAGCCATCTCGTGATAGAAGTCGTTACCTTCACGGGTACGCTCACCCACACCCGCAAACACAGACAAACCGCTGTGCGCTTTGGCGATGTTGTTGATGAGTTCCATCATGTTCACGGTTTTACCCACACCCGCACCGCCGAACAATCCGACCTTACCGCCTTTCGCGAAAGGACAGACCAAGTCGATCACCTTGATGCCTGTCTCGAGCAATTCTTGTGAAGGGCTGAGTTCGTCATAGGCAGGCGCTTTACGGTGGATAGAAGCGGTTTGTGCTTGGTCGACAGGACCACGTTCGTCGATGGGGTTACCCAACACGTCCATGATGCGACCCAAAGTACCTTTGCCGACTGGCACGGTGATCGCATCACCCGTGTTGGTCACCATCAAGCCGCGACGCAAACCGTCGGAAGAGCCCAATGCGATGGTACGAACGATGCCGTCACCGAGCTGCTGTTGCACTTCAAGCGTCAGGGCTGTGCCCTCTAGCTTGAGCGCGTCATATACGCGTGGCATGTGGTCGCGAGGAAATTCGACGTCCACCACGGCGCCAATACATTGAACAATTTTTCCCTGAACGCCTTGGTTCGTATGGGTGGTCTCATGAGCCATGTTGTTTTGCTCCAAAAATAAAAATCAGACAGCAGCCGCACCAGCCACGATTTCCGAAAGTTCTTTCGTGATCGCTGCTTGACGCGTCTTGTTGTAAACCAGTTTGAGTTCGTTGATCACGTTCCCAGCGTTGTCGGTGGCCGACTTCATCGCCACCATCCGTGCAGATTGCTCAGACGCCATGCTCTCAGCCACCGCTTGATACACCAATGCTTCGACATAGCGAATCAAGAGTTCTTCAATCACGGTGTGTGCGTCTGGTTCGTAGAGGTAGTCCCATCCTGGATGACCGGGTTCGGGCTTGAAGTCCTCTGGCGACAAAGGCAAGAGTTGCTCTACCACGGCTTCTTGCTTCATCGTGTTGATAAAGCGGGTGTAGCACAGATGCACGGAATGGATCTCGCCATTGACATAGCTATCGAGCAACACCTTGACGGGACCAATGAGTTTGTCCAAGTGCGGTGTGTCGCCGAGCATGGTGGCTTGTGAGACCACCTTCACACCAGAGCGGTTTAAAAAGCCGAGGCCTTTGTTACCAATGGCCACGGCCTGCGCCGTTTTGCCTTGCGCTTGCAAGTCACGCATTTTTTGCGAGACCAAACGCAAGATGTTGGTGTTCAATCCACCACACAAACCTTTGTCCGTGGTCACCACGATGAAGCCAGCACCGTTGGCATGGTTGATCTCCATGAACGGGTGCACGTACTCAGGATTGGCTTTGCCCAAATTGGCGGCCACGTGGCGAATTTTTTCGCTAAACGGGCGCGCCGCACGCATGCGGTCTTGTGCTTTGCGCATTTTGGACGCAGCCACCATTTCCATGGCTTTGGTGATCTTCTTGGTGTTTTCCACCGATTTGATCTTGCCGCGTATTTCCTTACCTGCTGCCATTCGAGGCTCCTTGTTTGGTCAGGTAAGAATTAAGCAAAGGTCTTCTTGAACGCGCCTAGGGCAGCGGTCAGTTCGGCCTCAGCGTCTTTGTCCATCGCTTTGTCGGCTTCGAGTTTGGCCAACAAGGCAGCGTGCTTCTGCTTGAGGTAAGCCTGCATTTCGTTTTCAAAATGCAACACTTGTTTGACTTCGATATCGTCAAGGAAGCCTTTGTTCACGGCGAACAATGAAGCGCCCATCAAGCTGATAGGTTGAGGGCTGTATTGGGCTTGTTTGAGCAATTCCGTCACGCGTGCACCACGGTCGAGTTGTTTGCGGGTGGCTTCGTCGAGGTCGGACGCGAACTGTGCGAACGCTGCCAATTCACGGTACTGCGCCAAGTCGGTACGAATACCGCCAGACAAGCCTTTGATGAGCTTGGTTTGGGCAGCGCCACCGACACGCGAAACCGAAATACCAGCGTTAATCGCAGGACGGATACCAGCGTTGAACAACGAGGTTTCCAAGAAGATCTGACCGTCGGTGATCGAAATCACGTTGGTTGGAACGAACGCAGAAACGTCACCCGCTTGGGC
>CAYFLF010000292.1:0-2328 GCA_964343725.1 uncultured Bordetella sp. | reverse complement strand
CCCAAATTTTGTCGTATAGGGTGCGGGCCATGGAGATCTTCCTCTTGAGCAACCCACCATTTTACGCAGGGGGAATGAACTAACGTTCATTAATGGAACTTCTGTAAGGCCCGCGCTTGTAGTTTTAACGCTACGTGGCTGGAGATCGCTGTCTTCGAGGTAATAGCTGTCGCCAAGACCAATTATTCGCGCGAATGGTCAGCCAGACTAAGCTGAGTAGCAATGTGCCGCCATGCAAGGCGAAGAGAAACACTACCCACTGAATCTTCCCATCGTTCACCAAGGCTTGGCCGAGGTTGATGAAGTTGGTATAGGTCAAAAACATCAGCATCGCCAAGGCCAAATTGCCACCTCGTCCCACGCGCGGATTGGCGCTGGTAATCGCCAAGGCGATCACCATCAGATTAAAGGTGGACGCAATCAACCCTACGCGCCAACTGAATTCGCCCATATTCGATGGCGTAGGGTTTTGTAGCAAAACGACGGTGGGGATGGAGCGAGTGGAGGGAAGCGCGATGGTTTCACTATCTTCATCGGTACGCGTGCCATAGACCTTGAATTCGCTGACTTTCATCTCCGCTTGACCCAGCGCTTGTTCAACACGCTGGCCGGTTTCTAAGACCAAGAATCGGTCTTCACCAATCATCTCAATATGTCCACTGTGTGATGACGTCATCGACTGCTTGCCGTGGTCAGACGCCGAGATAAAAACATTTTTACCTTGCTTGTTTTGCAAGCTCGACTTGTCGATGAAAAACACGCGCAAACCGTTGGCTGATTCTTGAAATTGTCCAGGCGCAACACGTTCTAGATCGCCCCGTCGCTCGAAACGTTCTTTCAAATCAATGGTTTGTTTATTCGACCATGGCCATACAAAAATGACCAACACAAACACCACAATCATCGTGGGCCAAGTGAATTGAATAATCGGACGCACAAACGACCACAAACTTTGCCCGCTCGAGAGCCAAATCACCATTTCGCTTTCCATATACATGCGCGAAATCGTGCCAACCGTAGCAATAAACAAACTCAGCGTGAGTACCGTGGGCATTTGGCCAATCAGGTTGTAGCCCATGATCAAACCAATTTCAGTTGGATTGACCTTGCCTTGCGACGCTTGACCCAAGATGCGAATCAAAATCATCGTCATCACAATCGTCACCAGCACCACCAAAGTGGCGCCAAAACTACGGGCCAACTCTTTGCGAAGTGCACTTTGAAACATCATGATGACAGCGTTTAAGGGTTAATCCACCATGCGGTGAAATGCAAAGCACTATCCGGTAGTTTGTCTGCATCAATTTGTTTTGCAAATTGCGCATGCGGATAAGTCGCCAGTACCTCGGCTTGACCAGCTTGCGTGATTAAAAGCACGCGTTGTGTAACAGTCTTGTTCAAAGGAAAACGTTGTTCAAAATGGTTATTGGGTGATTCACCACGTTGCCAACCTAAGGCAGCGCCAGCAGGTAAGTGTAGAACTGCTTGCGCAATCGACAGCATGCCTCGATCATCGGAGGCGATACGCCATTGATCTTGTGGCATCGCATCTGCCAGCGTTTGCTTCACTGCATCTATGGCATCTGGCCAATTACGCAATGCCCAGTAGGGGTCTGTTCGCGCAGAGGGTGTGATTCCCAGTGGCTTGGCGATTAGGGCTTCGAAGTGGTAGAGAGCAGCGCCAAGAAGCAAGTTAATGACCAAGGTAAGCGCCAAAGCGGGTTTGCCCCAAAACCCTTTTCTAGGCCATAAAAACACCACACTCGCCACTGTCAAAGCCACATAAGCAGGCGAGGCCCAATTGGCATGCGCGCGCGCAAGCAAAGCTTGCGCGGATATCACCAACAACATGGGCAAAGCAAAACAAATTAGTAACCACGCATCTGCATTCGCTCGCCATTCTTTGTGCGTGAACCACATGACAAATGCAATCACTAGAAATGGTCCCCCCACAATCAATTGCGCGGCTTCAAACTCTAGTAAAGATTGCCAGTTGAGCCCGTAGCCATTGCCCCCGTGTGAAATGCCAGCCGTGTGTGAAAACGTTGGCATTTGGTTTGCTAAATTCCAAAAAATATTGGGAGCAAACACGATCAGCGCGATACATGCGCTGAAGTAAACCCAAGGATTTTTAAATTGCGCACGCCAGTGAGGGTGCAACAGGGTCAGCAAGATCGACAGGCCTATTACCACCATGGAGTACTTGGCCAATAAACCTAAGCCAACACACAAGCCTAAAGCAATCCAAGCCCATTTTTTGCCGTGTAGTGCTTCCCACAAACTCCATATCGCTGCAGCCCAGCACAACAATAGCAAGGCATCTGTGGT
>CAYFLF010000291.1:0-2335 GCA_964343725.1 uncultured Bordetella sp. | reverse complement strand
GCGCGGCGCTTGGCCAGCTCTGCGTCATCGACATGCAAATGCAAGCTCCGCTTACCCACGTCCAAAGTAATCTTGTCGCCGTTTTGCACCAGCGCCAAGGTTCCGCCAGCGGCAGCTTCGGGGGCTGTGTGTAGCACCACCGTGCCGTAGGCCGTACCGCTCATGCGCGCGTCACTGATACGCACCATATCGGTAATGCCTTTGCGCAAAACTTTGGGTGGCAAGGGCATATTGCCCACTTCGGCCATACCGGGATAGCCTTTGGGGCCGCAGTTTTTCAGAACCAAGATGCAGTTTTCATCGACGTCCAAGTTTTCATCGTCGATGCGGGCATGGAAATCGTCGCTGTTTTCAAACACCACGGCGCGTCCGGTGTGGGTCATCAAGGCAGGCGTTGCGGCGCTTGGTTTAATGACCGCGCCACGTGGCGCCAAGTTGCCGCGCAAGATGGCAATACCGGCTTTTTCTTTGAAGGGCTTATCAAATGGCTTGATCACCTCGGTGTTGTAGTTCTGTGCCTCGGCCACGTTTTGACCAACGGTTTTGCCATTCGCGGTGACCACTTCGGTGTGCAAGAGGTGCGCAATTTCCTTCATCACCGCAGGCAATCCGCCCGCGTAGCAGAAGTCTTCCATCAAGTACTGGCCAGAAGGCTGGAGGTTGACCAAACAAGGCAACTCGCTCGCCAAACGGTCAAAGTCATCGATGCTCAAAGGCACGCCCAATCGGCCTGCAATCGCTACCAAGTGAATGACAGCGTTGGTACTGCCGCCAATCGCAGCCAAGGTGCGGATCGCGTTCTCGAACGCTTCGCGCGTCAGGATTTGCGAGAGCTTCACATCGTCGTGGACCATTTGCACGATGCGTCTGCCCGCCTCACGCGCCAGCACATTGCGGCGTCCGTCTACCGCGGGGTAGGCTGCGTTTCCGGGCAAGCCCACGCCCAAGGCTTCGACCATGCTGGCCATCGTGCTGGCCGTGCCCATCGTCATGCAATGGCCGTGGCTACGGTGCATGCAACTCTCGGCTTCAAAGAAGTCTTGTAGTTTCAGCGTGCCAGCGCGCACTTGTTCGCTCATGCTCCACACGCCTGTGCCCGAGCCCAATTCTTGGCCACGCCATTTGCCGTTGAGCATCGGTCCGCCGCTCACGCCAATCGTTGGCAAGTTGGCGCTTGACGCTCCCATCAAAAGAGAAGGCGTGGTTTTGTCGCAGCCCATCAACAGCACAACGCCGTCGATCGGGTTGCCGCGGATGCTTTCTTCCACGTCCATCGAGGCGAGGTTGCGATACAGCATGGCCGTCGGGCGCAACAGGGTCTCGCCCAGCGACATGACTGGGAATTCGAGAGGAAACCCGCCCGCTTCGTACACACCAATCTTGACTTGCTCAGCCAAGGTGCGGAAATGGGAGTTACAAGGGGTTAGTTCGCTGAAGGTGTTGCAAATGCCAATGACGGGGCGGCCGTCAAACTGGTCGTGCGGCACGCCCTTGCCTTTGACCCAACTGCGGTAAGCAAAACCGTCTCGGTCTTGTCGGCCAAACCATTGCTGGCTACGTAAATCTTGTGGGCGTTTTTTGGGTTTATCCGTCATATTGTCTCGCTGATACTGGTTTCCCCGAGGCTTGGTGGGGAGCGGACAAGCATATTATGGTATGACCATTGATTCTTTACCCCGTGAAAGCCCTAGGAGCCTACTTTGCCAGCCATTGACATCTTGTCCGTCACCAAACTCTCGCCCTTTCTTGAACCCCAGTTGCATGCCGCTTTCAAATTGCATGACCGCTTGTACGAAACTGACCCCGCTGCTTTTGCCAAGATAGCGCCACAAATTCGCGGCATTGCTGCCAGTGGCGAATCCAAGGTGCCTGCCTCGCTGATTGCCCAATTGCCTGCGTTAGAAATCATCTCGGTCTTTGGCGTCGGTTATGACGGCGTCGATGTCGCAGCCGCCAAAGCGCGCAATGTGATGGTCACCCACACCCCCAAGGTATTGAATGACGACGTTGCAGACTTGGCGATTGGCCTGATGATCAGCGCAGCTCGCCAGTTGCCCGCGGCAGACCGTTATGTCAAAGATGGGAAGTGGACCAGTGGCCCCATGCCTTTGGCGCGCAAAGTCTCTGGTGGTCGTCTAGGAATCGTTGGCATCGGCCGTATCGGCCAAGCGATTGCGCATAGAGCTCTGGCATTCAATATGACGATCGCTTACACCGCACGCAGCAAGCGCGCGGAGTTGCCTTACGCCTTTTATCCCACAGCAACAGAACTCGCAGCGCATTGCGATTACTTGGTCGTCATCACCCCTGGAGGCGCTGGCACCTTGAAACTCAT
>CAYFLF010000290.1:0-2336 GCA_964343725.1 uncultured Bordetella sp. | reverse complement strand
GCGACATTGATGACGGCGCCTTGCGATTTTTTTTCTTCCACGCTCAAAGCGCCCAAGCCCTTCATCAACTCCGTGATACGGCCTGATTTGCCCAAAAATTGGGCTTTGGCATTTTCTAGATCAGCAGGCGTATGGCTTTGTGCAAACAAAGCTTGGGCACTGGCAACCAAAGAGTCCAACTCGTTCATAGACATGCGTGGGTAAGAGAAACAAAAAAGGGATTGAAGCAATATGTTGCCTCAACCCCTGTGCTGTTGGCGTTGAGCCAGCGGCGATCAAGCGGCCAGTTTGGCTTTGACTTGTTCGACGATGTGGCCAAAAGCCACCATGTCATGCACAGCCAAATCGGCCAGCATTTTGCGGTCGATTTCGATCTGGGCTTTTTTCAGGCCGTTAGCGAACTGGCTGTATGTCAGGCCACATTGACGGGCTGCGGCGTTGATACGCGCAATCCACAACTGGCGAAACACGCGCTTTTTGGTACGGCGGTCACGGTAGGCGTATTGGCCTGCCTTCATCACCGCCTGTTTGGCGACACGGAATACGTTACCGCGGCGACCACGGAAACCTTTGGCTAGTGCCAGAACTTTTTTATGACGGGCTCTTGCCGTCACACCACGTTTTACGCGAGGCATATTTTTTCTCCTTGTTCGTCAGTGATTACAGGCCAGCTTTGGGCAACATTTGCGCCATGTGACCCATATTGGTCTCATGCACAGACACCGCACCACGCAGATGGCGTTTGTTTTTGGTGGTCTTCTTGGTCAGGATGTGACGCTTGAAGGCTTGGCCGCGTTTCACGGTGCCACCAGGACGAACACGGAAGCGCTTTTTCGCGCTGCTTTTGGTCTTCATTTTGGGCATTTCAATGCTCCTTTTATTTGTGCTCGTGAGGCGCCTGCAAACCTGTTTGCAGTCTTGTTAGCCCCGAGACACTAATCGCTTACCTTCTCAAACACGGCTGGCTGGCCGTGTTGCCAAATTTAGGCAGCCGCTACCGAAGTAACTTCTGCCACGGGTTTGGCGGTGCCACCCGGTTTTTTTCTGCCAGGAGCGATCATCATGACCATCTGGCGTCCTTCGAGTTTGGGGAACTGCTCGACCACGATCAGGTCCGCCAACTCGTCACGTATGCGCTGCAACAGCGCCATACCGATTTCTTGGTGCGTGATCTCGCGGCCTCTGAAGCGCAACGTGATCTTGCATTTATCTCCGTCATCCAAGAAGCGCTTGATGTTGCGCATCTTGATGTTGTAGTCACCATCATCTGTGCCGGGTCGAAACTTGATTTCTTTAACCTCGATCACTTTCTGTTTGGACTTCGCTTCCGCTGCCTTTTTCTGCTCTTGGTACTTGAACTTGCCGTAGTCCATCAAACGACAGACGGGGGGGACTGCTGTAGCTGCAATTTCAACCAGATCCACATCGATTTCACCGGCCATGCGCAAGGCTTCTGCCAAGCTCACAATGCCTAGAGGCTCGTTGTCGGGACCGGAGAGACGGACTTCCGGGGCCATGATTTCCCGGTTCAGGCGATGTTTGCGTTCCTCGCGCTGGCGGCGATCGCGAATTTCAGTAGATATAGTGACTATCCTTTTTAAAAAACAAAAAAATCCGAAGCTGTGCGACGCACAACTCATGGCAGTTTCAGAGTGAAATCAGCTTTTGAGGGCGATGTCCGAGGCGATCTTTTCACAGAAGGCTGATAGGGGCATCACACCAAGGTCTTGGTTACCTCGGGCGCGCACTGCAACGGCGCCGGCTGCCTTCTCTTTGTCGCCTACGACCAAGATGTAGGGCAGCTTCTGCATTGAATGCTCGCGTATTTTATAGGTAATTTTCTCATTCCGGAGGTCCAAAGCGACCCTAAGCCCTTGATTTTTCAGCATTTTCACAACTTCTTGGGCGAAATCGGCCTGCGCATCGGTGATATTGAGCACCGCGACCTGCACAGGGGCCAGCCAGGTCGGCAAAGCGCCGGCGTGCTGCTCAACCAAAATGCCGATAAAACGCTCCAAACTGCCCACAATCGCGCGGTGCAGCATGATCGGACGGTGGCGAGCACCGTCTTCGCCCACATATTCGGCATCGAGGCGCTCAGGCATGTTGGGATCAACTTGGATCGTGCCGCATTGCCATTCGCGCCCGATCGCGTCTTTCAGGGTGTATTCGATCTTGGGGCCATAGAAAGCGCCCTCGCCTGGTAGATATTCAAAGTCACAACCGGAAGCGCGCAATCCATCGGCCAGAGCCGATTCAGCTCGATCCCAACTTTCATCGCTACCGATGCGCTTTTCAGGACGAGTCGACAAGCGGTACAAGATCTCGGTGAAACC
>CAYFLF010000289.1:0-2345 GCA_964343725.1 uncultured Bordetella sp. | reverse complement strand
GATGAAATTCCACCAGCCGCCTTGTGTGTGTTTGACCCAGAGTTCCATGAAGGCGTGGTGGGGATCGTGGCGAGTAAGTTGAAAGATTTGCATCACCGACCAACTTTTGTATTTGCCCCGAGTCAGGCTAGTGGTAAATCGCATGAACTCAAAGGCTCTGGCCGATCGATTCCTGGATTTCATTTGCGTGATGCATTAGATTTGATTGCCAAGCGTCATCCCAAGGTGTTACTTCGATTTGGTGGCCATGCCATGGCTGCAGGTTGCACCATCGATGAGGCATATCTTGAACAGTTTGAAGTGGCTCTACAAGAAGTTGCGCAAGAGTGGTTGGACGAAGCCACTTTGCAACGCTGCCTTCAAACCGATGGTCCACTCCCTCCAGAGTTTCGACGCCCTGACATTGCAGACGTTCTAGCGCAAGAAGTGTGGGGACAAGGATTCGCTTCACCCACTTTTAGTGAAAACATCGAAGTCTTGGGGCAACGTTTGGTAGGAGAAAAGCATTTGTCCCTCAAGTTGCGCCACCATGGTCAGGCGGTAGACGGTATTTGGTTTGGTCGTGTTGAACCATTACCACCACTGGCACATTTGGCATATCGAATAGAGACAGACGCCTGGCAAGGAACCAAACGCGTTCGCTTTGTAGTGGAAGGAATGGCTGAATAAGCATGGCAACACAAAGCAAAAACAAATTACCAGAGGTCAACTTCTCTGATTACGGTGATGTGCGTTATTTGCACTTGGGGACACCTTGGGTGCAAGGTTCTATGAAGATCAACAAGCCGTTTGAAATTCATCTGGAATATGTACAACGCATGATGGCTTGGTTGCTGTTTGCCGATCTCAACCAAGTGAGCAGTCTGCATGCCATGCAACTTGGCCTAGGTGCAGGTTCTTTGACCAAGTTTTGCCATAAGCACTTGCGAATGCAGACCACGGCGATTGAATTGAATCCGCAAGTCATAGCAGCCTGTCGGCTGTGGTTTAAGTTACCCGAGGACACATCTAAATTGCATGTTGTGTTGGGGGATGCTGCTGAAGTCGCAGGACACAAGCACTGGCGCGGAAAAATTGACGCCTTGCAAGTGGACTTGTATGACCAAGATGCAGCTTGCCCCGTTTTAGACAGCGAAGCTTTTTATGCAGACTGCAGGCAGTTACTCACCGAAAACGGTTGCATGACAGTGAATTTATTTGGTCGTAGTGCAAGCTTTGAACTTAGTTTGCAAAAAATTGCTAAAGCATTTGGAAGAGACGCGTTGTGGGCGTTTAGACCCACAAAAGAGGGCAATACGATTTTGATGGCACAACGCACTGCTAGAACATTCGACCGAGATGCATTGCTTTTACAAGCTCAAGCAATACAAGCGCGTTGGCCTTTGCCCGCGAACAAGTGGCTAAAAGTATTAGCACCCGTTACGATGCAGTAATGCGTTGAGAACTTTAGCAAGCAAGGGTTAACCTGCAATACGTGTGTGACAAAGGTAGGTGAAACCCACATAAATATTAGAGGTATGTAAGGCCACAATCTGCGTAATTAGGTATTTTGTATAAGGAGATGACATGATCAAAAGTCAAAAGGACTTTTTCTCTGGACTGATGTTTGCCATCATCGGGGCGGGTTTTGCTTGGGGAGCGACCAGCTACTCGGTTGGAACGGGTGCGCGCATGGGACCCGGATACTTCCCCATGTTGCTTGGCATTTTGTTGGCTATCTTGGGAGCCTTCACGGTTTTTTACTCGCTGGTGGAGCATACGGAGGACGGTGACAAGGTCGGTAAATTTGTTTGGCGTCCTATTATTTACATTCTGGGCTCTAACGTTGCTTTTGGTGTTTTATTGGCCGGTTTACCCAGCCTAGGTGTTCCAGCGATGGGATTGATCGTAGCGATCTACGCATTGGTCATCATTGCCAGCAAAGCTGGTGATGGTTTCAATCTCAAAGAGGTGCTGTTGCTTGCCACCATTTTGTCTGGTGGAAGTTATTTGGCTTTCATCGTGCTTTTGAAATTGCAGATGCCTGTGTGGCCCACTTTTATTACCGGTTAAGCAGGAGTACAAAAAATGGATTTATTAACTAACTTAGCCCTAGGTTTTGGCGTGGCCTTCACGCCTATCAATCTTTTGTACTGTTTGATTGGTTGTATCTTGGGAACACTGATTGGTGTGTTGCCTGGCATCGGTCCAGTCGCCACGATTGCCATGTTGTTGCCTGCAACCTATGCCCTGCCTCCTGTATCCGCCTTGATCATGTTGGCTGGTATTTATTACGGTGCGCAATACGGTGGATCGACCACTGCGATTTTGGTCAACTTGCCTGGTGAATCTTCCTCAGTGGTCAC
>CAYFLF010000288.1:0-2356 GCA_964343725.1 uncultured Bordetella sp. | reverse complement strand
AAACTTTTGCCCAAACCACTTCAAAAACTTCTACTGTCTCACTATTGGTGGTAGGGGACATGATGCTTGCTGGTGCGCCTGGTAGAGCGATGCAAAATGGAATTGATCCATTTGTAGGTTTTGCAAAGTTATTCAAAGAAAGCGATATTCGCATAGGAAACTTAGAGTGTGTCATTGCCACAAAAGGTTCCCAAGAGCCCGACAAACCTAACACCTTCCGAGCACACCCAAGAAGCTTAAAGTACCTGCGCAAATATTTTGATGCTGTTGGGCTAGCCAATAACCATTCGGGTGACTTTGGACCGCAGGCGTTTTCTGAAATGCTGGGACTGCTTCAAAAAAATGCAATTCAATATTACGGAGCAGGTTACAACCTCAAAGAGGCACATACACCAATTGTGTTTGAGCGTCATGGCATACGAATCGCCTTATTAGGGTATGACGAATTTCAACCACGCAGTTTTGAAGCTGATCACGACCGGGCCGGTGTGGCATGGAGTGAGGACGAGCAAGTCGTGCGAGACATTCAGGCCGCACGCAATAATTGGAAGGCCGATATTGTGATACCCGTTATGCACTGGGGGTGGGAAGAGCCGGTTGCCAATGCGCGTCAAAGGCAGCTTGCTCGATTGATGATAGATGCAGGTGCTGATGCTGTGATTGGCGGGCATCCCCACCAAGTTCAAGATACTGAGCGATATAAAAACAAACCCATTTTTTACAGTTTGGGAAATTTTGTTTTTGATGGATTTAGCTTGCCAGAAAACAATAGGGCTTGGGCCCTTCGTTTGGAATTAGACAAAACAGGAGTACGTAGTTGGCAAGTCCACGGTGTAGCTATCAACGCTAAAGGTATTCCATCACCCACTAAACAAATCACACATTTTGATAACACCATGAACCGAACTTTTGCACCCACAGGAAAACTACGCGCTGGCATCAATGTTGGAAATCCTATTTTGGCCAAACTCGATCCAACAAGCCAAAAACCAGTAGGTGTCTCGGTTGACTTAGCTGCAGAACTTGCTAAGCGATTGGGGGTGCCTGTTGAGTATGTTGTTTTTGATGCGGCTGGCAAGTCCGTCGAAGCACTATCCAATGAGAAAATCGACATTGGTTTTTTTGCGGTTGACCCAATGCGCGCCGATGCCATTGCTTTTACAGCCCCCTATGTACTAATTGAGGGCAGTTATTTGGTACGAAAAACCTCGCCCTTGCAGAACAATGATGAGGTGGATCGACCTGAGCATTCCATCGTAGTGGGTAAGGGAAGCGCATACGATTTATTTTTGACACGAGAAATAAAGCAAGCCAAGTTAGTTCGAAGCCCCACATCGCCCACCGTAGTGGATATGTTTCTTGCCGAAAAGCATGATATTGCTGCAGGTGTCAAGCAACAACTTGAATCAGATGCCAAACGCTTACCTGACCTACGCTTATTGCCTGGAAGTTTTATGGTTATTTCTCAGGCAATGGGCGTTCCCAAGAAGCGTGGTTCTGAGGCAGAAAAATTTCTGCATACTTTTGTAGAGGATATGAAGGCCAGCGGATTTGTACAGCAGGCCTTGGTGAGACACAAGATTGAAGGCGCCTCAATTGCGCCACCCAGTCGTTGAGCTTGAATGCCAATGTTCCATACAAAAGGAATTTGAATTCAACTGCTATTAATGTGGCAGCATGCCCTTGGTCACAATAAAGTCGACAACATCTTGCAAGCCATTGAGGGTGCGTAAATTAGTCATCACAAATGGCTTTAGTCCTTGCGAATTCGTACGCATGCGAATCGTGTCTTTTTCCATGACAGATAAATCTGCACCAACATAAGGTGCAAGGTCGGTTTTATTGATCACAAATAAATCGCTTTTGGTAATACCAGGCCCACCTTTACGGGGTATTTTTTCTCCAGCTGCTACATCAATGACATATATGGTCAAGTCACTCAACTCTGGGCTAAAGGTGGCAGCCAAATTGTCACCACCACTCTCAATAAACACCACGTCTGCATTGGGAAACTCAACCAACATCCGATCAATTGCTTCAAGATTGATTGACGCGTCCTCACGTATTGCGGTGTGAGGGCAACCACCAGTTTCAACCCCCATGATGCGTTCTGCGGGTAAAGCGCCACTGACTGTGAGTAATCGTTGGTCCTCTTTGGTGTAGATGTCGTTCGTGATTGCCACTAAGTCGTAACGCTCACGCATAGCCTTACATAACATTTCAAGCAAAGTAGTTTTGCCTGATCCAACAGGACCACCGATACCGACACGTAATGGTGGGAGCTTTTTTGTTCGATGCGTAATATGGTGAAGAGTGCTCATGATCTGAATAATCTCGAATATTGAGTTTCATGTTG
>CAYFLF010000287.1:0-2371 GCA_964343725.1 uncultured Bordetella sp. | reverse complement strand
GGGTAGGAGTCAAAGTCTTCGTGGGGAGCGAACTGCAAACGGTTCACAAAGATGCTGGCAACGCATGTGGCTTCTGGCAGCGTTTGCTTGGCAACTTTGACCAACTCCAAATGGCCTGCGTGCAGGTTGCCCATGGTGGGCACAAAGGTGCGTTGCTTGGCTGGTTTTAGAAAACGACGGAGGTCTTCAATCGAATGCGCGATCTGCATGGCAGTCGACGCTTACCAAGCGTGTTGGGTGTTGTCTGGAAAACTACCATCTTTCACAGCGGCAACATAAGCGGCAAATGCTTCTTGAATGCTGTGGTGGTCTTTGAGGAAGTTGCGCACAAACTTAGGTGTCTTGCCCAAATTGACACCCAGCATGTCTGGCATCACTAATATTTGACCAGCGGTGCCATTACCCGCGCCAATACCAATCGTGTGGCAATGGGGAAGTTTTTGGGTGAGTTCTGCCGACAACTGAGCAGGCACCATTTCAATTACCAACATGGTGGCACCTGCCTCTTGCAATGCAAGTGCGTGTTGGGTCAGTTGCATCGCGCCATCTTCTTGTCTGCCTTGCACGCGGTAGCCACCCAAAGCGTGGACGGTTTGAGGTGTCAGACCTAAATGCCCGCACACTGGAATTCCTCGCTCAACCAAAAAGCGAACCGTCTCGGTGGTCCAACCGCCACCTTCAAGTTTCACCATCTGCGCACCAGCTTGCATCAGCGCCACCGCGCTCTCCAAGGCTTGCTCACGAGATTGTTGGTAAGAACCGAAAGGCAAATCTCCAATCACCCACGCACGGCCTTGCACGCGCTCAAGCCCACGCACGACATTTTGTACGTGATAGCACATCGATTCCAGAGTGACCCCGATGGTGCTGGTGAGTCCTTGGGTGACCATGCCTAATGAATCGCCCACCAATAAACACTCCACACCAGCAGCATCTGCCATGGCTGCAAAAGTGGCATCGTATGCAGTGAGCATGGTGATTTTTTCACCACGCGCGCGCATGTCAGCTAGGCGCGGCAGGGTGATCGACGGGCGTTGGGGTGTGGTCGCAGACATTTAATTGGTTGTGTAAGCTAAACGAACATAGATAGGAGCATAGGCCTCTGCTTGTGTAATGTCTACTAGCGATTCCTTGGCCAATTCGAGCAAGGCGATAAAGGTCACAACCAATACGGGCAGACCTTGTGCAGGATCGAAGAGTTTTTCGAACTCGACAAAGCGCTGGCCTTGTAGCTTTTTTAACACTTGGCTCATGTATTCGCGAACTGACAATTGTTCGCGCGAAATCTTGTGGTGTTCTACCAATTTGGCACGCTTTAATATGTCGGCCCATGCTTGGCTCAAGTCGAGCACATGCACATCTGGAAAGCGTGGTTGCAAAGATTGCTCGATATAGATTTGGGCTTTGAGAAAGTCGCGACCAAATTGTGGAATTTCGTTGAGCTTGGCGGCAGCTAGTTTCATTTGCTCATATTCGAGCAAGCGGCGAACCAATTCTGCGCGTGGGTCTTCCGGCTCGACACCTTCCGCCACTTTTTTGGGCGGTAGCAGCATGCGAGATTTGATTTCAATCAGCATGGCGGCCATCAGCAGGTATTCGGCTGCGAGTTCAAGGTTGCGCGAGCGGATTTCATCAACATAGCTCAAGTACTGGCGCGTTAGCGCCGCCATGGGGATGTCCAAGATATTGAAGTTTTGCTTACGGATCAGGTAGAGCAATAAGTCCAGCGGGCCTTGGAAGGCTTCTAGAAACACCTCAAGCGCATCGGGCGGGATATACAGATCATGCGGCATCGCGAACAAAGGTTCGCCGTACAACTTGGCCACCGCCACGTTGTCAATCACCTCCGGCATGACGGATTGCAACTCAGACACAGAAATTTAAGCGTTGGTTTGGTAGACGTAGGGCTTTTGCGCGACGCGTCCGGCAGCGATGTCTTGCGCGATTTCGCGGTTGATCGCTTTGTCCCACAACAAAGCCCGCCCATCGCGCTGGCTCTTTTCAAGCTCAGGCTTGCTGTTTTTCATCTGTTCAATGAATTGCGTCACATCAGACTTGTAGGCAGGGCGTTGGAATATAGACATAGCGGCTCTTATGGAAAGCGACTGGGGATTTTAGCGGGGGAGAAATTGGGGGAGGAGAAATTGGAGAAATTGGGGTCAGATCCCAATTAATTCAATTAATTAATTGGGATCTGACCCCAATTTCTCCTCCAATTTCTCCAATTTCTCTACCGCGTCCCTCAAATCCGTAGCTACCTCCAAGCTCGGCGTACTGAGCATGCCGCAGCGTTTCAATATGTCCAAGGGTTGGTGTGAAATGGCGCAGAGAATTAGGCGGACTTGTTTTTTTGCGCAGGTGTTTGCGAGGG
>CAYFLF010000286.1:0-2375 GCA_964343725.1 uncultured Bordetella sp. | reverse complement strand
TCGACAGATTCTGGAAGCTCAACTCGGTAACCTTGCGCTGCCAGAGTATGTAGCGTGTTAAACAATGACTCAAAAACAGAGAGATAGGCGGCTGTTCCCACACTGCCAGCGTTGGGGGGAAAGTTGAACAACACAATGGCGAGTTTGCGTTCTTCACGTTTTTTGCCTCGTAACTCAACCAGTTTGTGCACGCGAGCGGCCAACATTTCGGTCCGTTCTGCACAGGTAAACATGTTTTGGGCACTGTGTGCTTTGGTGAAGGTGCAGTGGCGATCGCATCCATTGCAACTAGTGCCTTCTGCACCTGGTCTGCCGCCGTAGACCATGGGCACGGTGGAGCCATCTAATTCAGGAATAGCAACCATGATGGTGCTCTCGACTGGCAAAAGGCCACGGTCTGAATCACCCCATTGATCTAAGGATTGAAACTCCACCGGATGCGCGGCGATGTAAGGGACATCTAATTCTTTTAACGCCAATTGAGCTGCTTTGGCGTCGTTGTATGCGGGTCCGCCTACCAGTGAGAAACCCGTCAAAGAGACCAAGGCATCTATCTGCGGTATGCCATCTTTTTTGAAATACTGGTCAATGGCACAGCGCGCATCTAACCCGCTAGAAAAAGCTGGAATAACGCGCAGACCTTTGGTCTCAAGTGCCTCTATCACGGCGTCGTAGTGGTCTGTGTTTCCTGCTAGCAGATATGAGCGCAATAGCAACATACCTACGGCAGGCTGGGTTGAATTTTTGGCATAAGGCAGATCGGTCACTTGATCTGAAAGCCGAGTCTTGATGCGCGGGTGATAGATACCCACTTCAGGATACTCAACTGGGCTTTCCAACTTTGCTTGGTGCGCCAAGTGCGTGTCTGGAATGCGTGCGTAGCGTTGCACCAGCATGATGACCATGTTCAAAATATTGGCCTCTGAGCCAGCCAGCCAATATTGCATGACCAAGAAGAAGATACGAATGTCTTGTGCTGAGCCAGGAATAAATCGCAACAACTTGGGCAAACGACGCAGCATGGCCATTTGTTTCGCACCAGCTGAGGCAGGTTTGTCTTTTCCTTGGTTGTCTTTGGCAGATGGACGTAGTTTTTTGAGTAAACCAATCAAGCCACCTGTTTGGGTATTGGCGACGTATTTACCCATCCGCGACAAATGCATCACTTGGGGTGCCGACATGATGCACACCATGGCATCACAGGCAAATCTTCTTTGCTCCAATGCATCGAGTATGGGTAAGAAATGGTCTTCCATGAACAACATGGTGACGATGACGATATCGGCTTGACCGATGTCTTCGCGACACTTTTCCACCGCCGATGGGTTGTTACGCCAGTCACTTGCAGCGTGCATCTTGAAACGCAGGTCCGCTGTAGCAAGAAGTTTTTGTGACACGTGGTCAAACGCGCCCGACAAATGGTTGTCCATGGTGACTAGCACCACTTTGGTATGGCTGTCTGCGGTGTGATCAACGACTGTAGTGAGCTTTGGCATCGTAAAGCGTCTCCACGGTGATGGTTGATACACCCTGTTCCGTTGCAAATTTTTCGGTATTGCGTTTGGCCTTGCCTCTGACGAAGAAAGGAATTTTTTGCAGTTCCTTCGCCGCTTCTTGTGTCCACTGCGCTTCGTTAGACGAAGTGGCGACTGCTGGCATCACAATCTGCTCTGGAAAATCACTCTCGTTAGTTGAATGCGACTTTGCTTGACTTCTGATGGTGCCAAGGTGCGAAGGTGCTGCTTCGTCATGGAACTCAAAATCATCTCTAAACATTCCTAGCAAGTGTTCCTCAAGACCCATCATGAGTGGGTGAACCCAACTGTCAAAGAGCACATTGGCACCTTCAAATCCCATTTGCGGTGAATAGCGTGCTGGGAAATCTTGTACATGCACAGGCGATGAAATCACTGCACAAGGAATGCCATGACGTTTTGCAATATGGCGCTCCATTTGTGTCCCCAAAATTAATTCTGGGTGGAGCTCTGCCACTTGTTTCTCAACTGCTAAGTAGTCGTCTGTAATCAGCGCTTCAACGCCGTATAACTTGGCTGCTTCACGCACTTCTCTGGCAAATTCACGGCTGTATGTACCCAGTCCTACTACCTCAAATCCCATCTCTTGCGAAGCAAAACGCGCGGCTGCTACTGCATGCGTAGCATCGCCAAATATAAAAACACGCTTACCTGTGAGGTAAGTGGAATCAACTGAGCGCGAATACCACACCGAGTGGGATTCGTTTTCAATGTGTAGCGGAACATTGACGCCAGCAAGAGCTGCTACTTCTTTGACAAAGTCACGTGTAGCACCTACGCCAATCGGCACTGTCTTGGTAAAGGGTTGGTCAAACTGACGTTCTAACCAAAGGGCAGTGG
>CAYFLF010000285.1:0-2382 GCA_964343725.1 uncultured Bordetella sp. | reverse complement strand
GTTTTAGGAGCGCCTTTTCCTTCTGAGTCCAGGGCAAAAATTGAGGTAGAGAGTACAAGCGCGCCAAGAAGCAGGCTACGGCGCGTCAAAGAATTCAATTGCGACATAAGGTTCTCCGACTATTTCATTAGTAGACAAAAGGCCAAGCTACCCAATTACCTTGAAATTTTTGTTGTTTGCCCGCTATCAGGCGAATCTCAGATTGGTAATCGGAAACCGATTTGACCTCGGCCAATACAACTGCGTCAAGCGCGCCTGATTCAATTGCGCGTCCAGGCAACAACACCGCATCAGCCAGCACAATTTGGTCGCCAACGCGTAATCCTGAGGCGCGGCCAGCCCTAAGCGTGAGTTGGCCGTCTTCGTTCTTTTCAACCACAAAGCTCTGAGGATCACAGCCTAGCTGTCGGTCGAGTTCTTTGACCATATTGTTGACCGTCATCTCAATGGAAGAGAGGGTGTCCACATCGAGTTTGGGTGTTCCATAGGTACTGGGAATCGTGACGGCAAATAGCATGTTTTGCGCACCAAACCAGACAGGCTGATTCGGACCCGTTTGTAATTGCCAGGCCATGATGAATGCGGGATTGTGGCTGGTGTTGACGTTGACGCGGGCAGGCAAAATAGAGAGTCGTAATGCCCATTGGACACTTTCCTCACCTTTGCCATATGTGAATCGTTCGTAAGCGCGCTTGTCGGCTACATCGGTCATTAAACGCCAATGCTGGCTTTGAGCCGATGCTTGTATGGCTTGTTGTCTAGCCACTAAGCCAATTTTTTGCGCAAGATAATGGTGTTCCGGTTCAATGCTAGACACCACGTCCAAACTCACGCGCATCACATGGCGAATGGGTGCTCTCGCCCGCGGCGCGGTACAACTGATGGGGGTCACGCTTGAGAGCGTTTGTTCTGATAGTTCAACACCCTCCCCTACGCGCTTGGTATCGTCATTTCGGGTGGGTACGTATTGACCCATCTTGATGTCACGTAACCTGATTTCAGAAGAAAAGCGGTTGAGTTGAAGCAAAGTGCCGCGCGTGTCCATCCAGCTGGTGGTGCTGACACGGGTGTTTGACTTCAACGCGGCTTCGACCAACGCTGCGCGTATGGCTTCTAGTCTTTGCTCGGGCTTTAAGTCTTGGGCGTGTGCGCCAAGACTCAAGCTCCACACAGCGCACAGCGCCAAACCCGCACCGAGCCAACGGCGCAGGCTTTTGTGCAAAGGTGTTGGGTGGCTAGGCATGGAAGTGACTTTGGTGAACTCAGACGCTAAGTGTGGAGGGGTCA
Source organism: uncultured Bordetella sp. (assembly GCA_964343725.1). Lineage (GTDB taxonomy): Bacteria > Pseudomonadota > Gammaproteobacteria > Burkholderiales > Burkholderiaceae_C > Limnohabitans. The sequence continues at coordinate 1,095 of CAYFLF010000285.1, read as the reverse complement.
AGCGAATCGCCAAAAACATTGGCGACGCTTATCAACGCCTAGGGGTGCTTAGTTGCGCGATATAGAGCGAACGCAAGTCGTTGACGATGCGACGGTCCAAAGACAAAGTGGTCTCATAGGTGTCGTCACCCACTGGGGTGATGCTGACCAAAACCGCACCGTAGACCACACCTTCTACACGCGCACGGAAGGTATCGCTCATCACCGTCATGTCGGCAATGGTGGTGTTGGCGTCGAGTTGTTGGCCATAGACCTGCTCCGTCAAAGCGCGGTAAGCATCGAGCTTGGAAGCGCGAATTGCCAACAAACGTTGCTGCGAGGGGTTGCGATGGTTTTGGATGCTGATGACGGCATAACCAGTCGCGACCAAGGTTTCGCGCTTTTCGGTCATGGGCGTGATCATGTTGGCAGATTCCTCTGCCTTCATTTGCTCTGGCGTTTTGGCAGTTTTAGCTGGCGGCAATGCGCAAGCAGTTGTCAACAAAGCGGTGGCTACTAAAGCCCAAAAAGTGGCGCGTTTCATAGTCGTTGTCCTCGTATAGGTCTCCCACACGATTCGTCAGTTGGGGGGACATCTTTAACCTCAGAAATGGGGAGTTTTGCAGTTCTTTGTTGGTTTTAGTACTTTTGTGGTCTTGCGTGAATTTATCAGTATTAGACAATTCAGTGTAGGAATTTTTGACATGAAGCCCACCACCCAATTTATCGGTTCGAGCGAGTCTGCCAAAACTTTGCGCAATCTGATCGCAACGATGGCCAATTCCAACGCCACGGTGATGATCACCGGCGAAAGTGGCACCGGTAAAGAGCTTTTAGCCCGCCTGTTGCATGAGCAATCGGACCGTTGCGGTGCAAACTTTGTACCTATCAATTGCGCTGCCATCCCTAAAGATTTACTAGAAAGTGAACTTTTTGGTCACAGAAAAGGCTCTTTCACGGGCGCGGTGGCAGACCGCATTGGGCGCTTTGAATTGGCCCACGGCGGCACGATCTTTCTGGACGAAATTGGCGATATGTCGCTCGACATGCAGGTCAAATTGCTGCGTGTTTTGCAAGAACGCACGGTCGACCCGATTGGTGGAACCCGACAGGTGC
>CAYFLF010000284.1:0-2387 GCA_964343725.1 uncultured Bordetella sp. | reverse complement strand
TGTGTAGAAACAAAACACAGCGTCATGAAGAATAACTTCATGCATCCACCTTTTGCAGCGCAAATCCTTGCATGGGAAATCGCAGTGAAAGTCCCCAAAATACAAAACCCAGCACCATAAAAACTGCTAGTCGAATGAGAGTTTCATGGCTAACTAGATAATCGGACATGATCGTCTTTAAAAAGGGTTTGTTAGGGTAGTTACTGACAATTGGGTGACCATTGAAAATACGGTGTCGAATGTATCATCTCTTGCCAATTTGGTTCATTCATTCCACTCATTTCTAAATATCTCTACAAGCTTTCATCAATTTAAAAGGTTTTTATATGTCTATTCCATCATCTATGCATTTTATTGACCATGGCAAAGGCGGTGACCCAGACGTTCTTATTTCTAGCCAATGTTCGGTTCCTACTCCTCAACACGGAGAAGTCTTGGTTCGCGTTGCATATGCAGGTGTGAATCGGCCTGATTGCTTACAACGTAGTGGTCGCTATCCACCCCCCATTGGTGCATCTCCTATTGTTGGCTTAGAAGTATCGGGTGAGGTGGTGGCCTTAGGCGAAGGAGTGACGCAGTGGAAATTAGGCGACAAACTCTGCGCGCTCACCAACGGTGGTGCCTACGCTGAATATGTCACGGTTCCTGAGGGTCAAGCATTGCCTATTCCAAAGGGCTATTCGATGCTACAAGCTGCGGCCTTACCAGAAAACTTTTTCACGGTGTGGACGAATGTATTTCAACGTGGCAAATTACAAAAAGGAGAAACGTTTTTAGTGCATGGTGGATCCTCTGGAATTGGCCTAACTGCCATTCAACTCGCCCATGCATTTGGAGCCAAAGTGTTCTGCACGGTTGGCAACGAAGAAAAAGCCAAAGCTTGTCGCGACGTAGGCGCTGATATCGCCATCAATTACAACCATCAAGATTTTGTAGAAGTTGTGATGGAACACACCAACAAACAAGGGGTCAACATCTTATTGGATATGGTGGGTGGTAGTTACATACAACGTAACTTGCAATCGTTGGCGCCAGACGGTCGTTTGGTGCAAATTGCTTTTCTACAACCGTCCAAGGTAGAGGTGGATTGGGTCTCTTTGATGGTCAAACGTTTGACATTTACAGGTTCCACACTTCGTCCGCGTACTGCCGCTGACAAAGCACAAATGGCAAGAGAGCTCCAACAACACGTTTGGCCACTTTTAGAGGCTGGAACTGTGAAGCCAGTCATCCACCAAGTGTTTGATTTAGCCCAAGCCAATCAAGCGCATGCACTCATGGAATCGTCTGTGCATATTGGAAAAATCATGTTGAAGGTCAGTGGGTAAAACCAGAATTTGGTAATGCATATTCTTAGAAACGATCGCATAACGATTGATAATTGCGTATCGTGAACTCTCTACCTAGTCCATCGCTCTTCTCTCTCAATTGTGGAAGACGTTTAGCCTTTCAAGAGATTGGCGCCAGAGAAAGCCCTCAGGTTTTGCTTTGCTTACCCGGTCTATTAGAGACCAGCGCTAGTTTTGAGTCTTTGCTTGTTGCAGCAACTCATGCACCAGGTCTGCGCGTCATCGCTATCGACCATTGTGGTCGAGGCAATTCGGACGCGCTACCTATGGACAGCGGTTACGCCATGGCTATTTATTTAGCCGATATAGAGGAATTCATTGCACGCCAAATTTTCCAAACAATTGGGCTACAACCAAAATTAGACGTCTTGGGGACCAGCATGGGTGGCATCTTGGCAATGTATTTGGCGTCAAACCCTCGCAATAACTTAAACGGCATATTTCTTAACGACATTGGATTAAGCCTCACTTGGATGTCGATATTAGGCCTCTACAAAAGCACCCAGGTCTCTGGACGGTCTCCTGAACCAAAAGACTTAGCAACAAAGCTGGGGGTTACCGAAGGTGCAGTCAGAGACGTGCAATCGCCTCATCACTTTGACTTACCGCATCAAAAAGACTGGAAAGGGATGAATTTTGCCAACACCCTGAGCAATTTTGCTGGGCCAGTACGGTTGATATATGGAAGTCAATCAGGTGTGTGCTTGGACGATCAAGTGCAACAATTTATCGAGAGCTACCCAAAAGCCAATGTCTTGCGCGTAGAGGGTGCATCACACCCCGTACCATTTACAGAAAATGTTTGCGAGTTTGTATTAAGTTCTCTCAACCTACCAAAGATTGGCCAAAAGGCCTCTGATTCAACTGATGAGGAAAAGCCCAGCCGACTAGATCAAGATCAAACTCAAATACAAGTTCAAGAACAATTAGAAATCAATTTGAGTACACAAACTACCCATCCATCGGATAGCTTGCCAGCTCAACCTGTCAAAAACTGGTTTAGAAGGATAAAGAGTTGGTTTTCCCGTTAGTCAATGT
>CAYFLF010000283.1:0-2397 GCA_964343725.1 uncultured Bordetella sp. | reverse complement strand
CTTTTTTGTACAAGGCCACGGTGCTGAATGTCCAGCGAGGGGAAGTGCTGTCAGCGGGCAGGTTTAGGGCCAATCCTGAACGCCCAAAAGCCAGTTTTTGATTTGCGCCATTGGAATTGCTCGGTTCGTCAAAAGCGATTCCAAAATCACCGCGTGGGTTGTGCGCTGGGTTAGGCACTAACCAAATATGCGCTAGTTGATGGGACGCTTGAAAGCTTTCATAGGCCTCTCTTGAAAACGAAAAGTCTGGCATCCAAACATCTCCCGCCGCCACCCAAAACACCTCTGCCAGCATGGGCAGTGCCCGAACAATGCCGCCGGCGGTTTCCAGCGCGTTGCCAAAGTCCACGCCTTCTTGCGAGTAATGCATCTGCATGGGCTTTAGCGCCGCTGTGACCGCTGGGTCTGTATCCTCGCTTTGGTGCGAGGGTGTATCAGCGGCAGCGTCAAAACAGCTTCCAAAATGCTTGGGGATTTGCTCGCCCAACCAAGCTGTATTCACCACCAAGTCTTGCACGCCTGCGCGCTGCATTGACTCCATGGCCCATTGCATCAAGGGCTTGCCTCGGACGGGCAACATGGGCTTGGGGGTGTGGTCACTCAGAGGTCGCATGCGCTCGCCTCGTCCCGCGGCTAACAACATGGCGGTGGCGGGTCGTGAAGAGGTGACTGGCAGGTTGCGCGAAGGGCTCACAGAGCGCAGTGTAGCGAGGGCTTGTTGCCTCGCTCGCTAAAATATAGGGTTTCTACTTTCTCAGGATCCCCTGACATGGCAAATCACCCACGGATGGCTGGCGCAATTCGCGCTTTGGCAATGGACGCTGTTCAACAAGCCAACTCAGGACATCCTGGCGCACCGATGGGCATGGCCGATATTGCAGTCGCTTTGTGGGGCGAGCACTTACGCCACAACCCCAGCAATCCGCACTGGAGCAACCGCGACCGCTTTGTGCTCTCGAACGGCCATGGCTCTATGCTCATTTACGCGCTCTTGCATTTAACGGGCTACAACTTGCCGATGCAGGAGTTGAAAAACTTCCGCCAACTCCACAGCAAAACCGCAGGCCACCCTGAAGTGGGTGTAACACCGGGCGTAGAAACCACGACAGGCCCGCTTGGCCAAGGCTTGGCCAATGCCGTGGGCATGGCTTTGTCTGAAAAGCTGTTAGCCGCGCAGTTCAACCGCGACGGTCACGCCATCGTGAACCACCATACCTATGTGTTCATGGGCGACGGTTGTTTGATGGAAGGCATCAGCCATGAGGCTTGTGCATTGGCCGGTGCCTGGAAGCTCAACAAGCTGATCGCACTCTACGATGACAACGGCATCTCCATCGACGGAAAAGTAGCCCCTTGGTTCATCGACAACACGCCCGAGCGCTTCAAAGCCTATGGCTGGCAAGTGATCGACGCCATCGACGGACATGACGTAGCTGCAGTGAGCCATGCGATTGCCAAAGCCAAGCTTAGCGCGGACAAACCCACCCTCATCGTCTGCAAAACCAGCATCGGCAAAGGCAGTCCCAACCGCGCCAACACCGCCAAGGCCCATGGCGAACCGCTAGGTGCAGAAGAAATTGCCCTGACCCGCGCTGCGATTGGCTGGGACTTACCGCCTTTTGAAATTCCGCAAGACGTTTACGCCGACTGGAGCGCTGTCAGCCGCGGTCAACAAGAAGAAGCGGAGTGGAACAAATTATTTGCCGCATATGAACGCGCGCATCCTGAATTGGCCAAGGAATACCAACGTCGCATGGCGGGCAACTTGCCCAAGCATTTCTCGCAAACCGTGGTCGATGCGGTGATCGACGCACACACCAAAGCTGAAACCGTTGCCACCCGCAAAGCCAGCCAACTAGCGCTTGAAGCATTTACCGCCAGCTTGCCTGAGTTGCTGGGTGGAAGCGCAGATTTAACGGGCTCGAACCTCACCAACACCAAGAGCACGCCCAGCTTTCGGGTGGATTTAGCGGGCGATGTGGTCACCTACCCCAGCACCGAAGGACATCGCACACCAGATGACGCCACGGGGCGTCACATCAATTACGGCGTGCGCGAATTTGGCATGGCCGCGATCATGAATGGCGTGGCACTGCATGGTGGCTTCATACCTTATGGCGGCACCTTCCTCACCTTTAGCGACTACTCGCGCAACGCAATTCGCATGGCCGCGTTGATGAAGCAACGCGTGATCCATGTGTTCACACATGACTCGATTGGTTTGGGCGAAGACGGCCCCACCCACCAGTCGATTGAACATGCGGCGTCTTTGCGTTTGATTCCTAACCTAGACGTTTGGCGTCCTGCCGACACGGCCGAGACCACCGTTGCATGGGCGGTTGCTCTACAAAACCAGCACAAGCCCACCGCCTTGTTATTGAGCCGCCAAAACCTGCC
>CAYFLF010000282.1:0-2403 GCA_964343725.1 uncultured Bordetella sp. | reverse complement strand
CCATGGACCCCCGCGTCAGTGCGACCCGCGCACAGCGTAGAAATCGAGGATTGAGTGAATTGGCGCAAGGCGGCTTCAAGTTTGTCTTGCACCGTACAACCGGAGGGTTGGCTCTGCCACCCTTCGTAGGCCTGGCCGTTATAGCTCAGGCCCATCGCCAAGCGCATGGCTTAGCCTCGTTCAGCCAGCCACTTGAGGGCGCGGGCTTGGGTCTCGCCAGTGGCTTCGTGCGCTACTTCTTCCATCAACGCTTTGCTGGTGTGCAATTGACCCAAGTTCCACAATTCATCGGCTAAGTCGATGCGAACTTGGAAAGGGTCGTTGCTATTGCCAGAGTCAAGGTTGAGTGAGATATCTGGAATTGAGGGGGAATAGCGAGGGCTGGTTTCTGCAACAGGCTCAGTGTGCGTGTTGTCTTGTTGGGGTGCTAAGGGATCACCGTCAAATTGAGAATGCGCTGGAGACTCTTGTCGGGGTTCTTCTTGGTAGGTGTGGGAAGGGATAAATGGCTGCTGGGGCTCGCCTGGAGGCAAATCAAGGTTGAATTTGACATTGAGCGGGGGCAGGCCTTCGATATCTTGGTCGTTGTCTGAGTTGCGAGCGCGTTTGATCCACAAGGCCACCAACACCAAGAACGCGATCAAGGTGCCTGCACCAACGGGCGCCAAAGTGTGACTGGTGAGTTTGTCTAACCATGACTGGGATTTTTTGTTGGGAACTGGGGCGTCGACGGACAGTTCGCCTGAGGCCGCTTCAGAGGCGGTAGCACTGGCAATTTTGCTGAGTTCGGCCACATTGCGTCCGATTTCAGCAGCACGGCTAGCGACTTCTTGTGCCTCGCGTTGACGCGCGATCTTTTCTTCTTCATTGCCCTTAGAGGGTTTGGAGAGCGTTAGCTTGTCTTGTGGGCCCTTGGCCTTTTTGTTGTCGAGTTGGGCAGATAGTTTGCCGGCGGTGTCTCTGCTGGCTTGAGGGGCATTACCACCTGGTGCGCGTTTAGCGATTTCAGCACGGTACTCGTCAAACTCTTTGGCCTGGATTTGGATCTGTTTGCGCGCTTCCTCTTTGGATACCTCAGCAGCCTGCTTGATCGTGGGCATAGAAATGACAGCGCCCGCTTTGAGTCGGTTCACGTTGGAGGCTACAAACGCATCTGGATTGCTGCGCAACATGGCTAACAGCATTTGATCTAGGGAAACACCACCCTCTAACTTCGAGATGGCAATTTCACTAGCGGTATCGCCGCGCTCAACGACGAGTTTGTCAGAGCCAGAACCAATCACTGGCATATTGGATTTGGCTTCGGCTTTGGGCTCAGCTTTGGTGTCGGAGAGCGCAATGCTGAATTTTTTGATCAGTCGACCCGTGGACCAGCGCAACTCGATGAGTAAATCGACAAAGTTATTGCTGATGCTTTTGTCGGAACTGAGTTTGAGGTAATAGCGTCCACCGTCGCGGCGCAGTAATTCGACATTGATGTCCAAGGGCGTGCCATTGACGTTAGGCATCTCGACTTGGGTAACTTTGTACATGTCGGCTGACGCCATGCCAGCACGCAACTCTATTTGCTCTTGAATGGAGATATCGTTGAGGTCAATTTCTGCCAGTAGGGGTTCGCCCTTTTTTGACTGAACCACAGGGCTAAAGAAGGTCATGGCCCACCCAGAACCTGCAAAAGCCAGTGTTAGCGCGGCCCCGAGCGCTATTTGGCGGAATAAACGGGGCTGGGCGCGGTGTGCAGATTTCATGGGCGAGATATTAACGGGTTTTTCAGCGCTCTAACAAAATGCGCAGCATACGACGCAGAGGCTCTGCAGCCCCCCACAAGAGCTGATCACCGACGGTGAAAGCACCTAAATAGTCGTTGCCCATCGCTAACTTGTGCAAACGTCCTACTGGAACCGTCATGGTGCCCGTGATGGCAGCTGGTGTGAGTTCGCGTTCGCTGATTTCACGCACATTGGGCACCACTTTGACCCAGTCATTGGCTTGGCCCAAGATGCTTTCGATCTCGTCCATGGGGACGTCTTTTTTGAGTTTGACGGTTAAACCTTGTGAATGGCAACGCATGGAACTGATACGCACGCAAATACCGTCAATGGGGATACTGCCAGCGCTTCTGAAAGCGGGGTTGCCCAAAATCTTGTTGCATTCGGCGCCGCCTTTCCATTCTTCTTTGCTTTGGCCATGTTCGACGGGTACATCGATCCAAGGGATCAAGCTGCCAGCCAAAGGCGTATTGCGGAAGTTCTTCGTTGGAAAACTCGGGTCGCGCAAGGCGGCGGCTACTTTGCGGTCGATATCCAAAATCGCAGAGGCAGGGTTGGCCAAGTCGTCTTTGACAGCGTCGTGCAAAGCGCCCATTTGTGTGAGAAGTTCGCGCATGTTTTGTGCGCCGGCTCC
>CAYFLF010000281.1:0-2403 GCA_964343725.1 uncultured Bordetella sp. | reverse complement strand
ACATAAAACGGATTGGCCATGATGCCCATCACCACATCGCTGATCCGATAAATGGCGATTAACAACAAGATGATGACGGCCTGCCATTGGTAGCGGCGGATGAAATCAGCAAATGGCTCTACCAGCGCAGAGCGAAGCCACTCCTTGGCGTTGCGAGCGGGGGGTAATTCAACAGCCAAAGGTTCTGCAGAAAACAAAACCGTGAGCAAGCCAACACCCATGGACGCGGCCATGACCCAGTAAGCCGTTTGCCAAGCTAGGTGTTGGTAAGCATTGGCGGAGATATCGCTCGGTGCAATAGGAGCAACTGGTGCAACTGCAACGCGCGCAGCCACCCACAACACACCAGCACCCGCCCAAATCATGGCAATGCGATAGCCGGTTTGGTAAGTAGCGGCCAAGGCTGCTTGGTGTTGCGCATCAGCAGACTCAATGCGAAATGCGTCTAAGGCTATGTCTTGGGTGGCTGAACCAAACGCTACTAACAAGGCGCACCAAACAACAGGTTCTAAGTTCAATTGCGGGTCATACCAACCCATACCTAACAAGCCGACGATGACCAAGCATTGCGCAAACATCAACCAGCTTCGTCGGCGACCCAGCAAGTGAGTGACCAGTGGCAGGGGAAGTCGGTCAACCAATGGCGCCCAAACCCATTTAAAGCCGTAGACCAATCCCACCCAACTTAAAAACCCGATCGTGCTACGGTCAATTCCCGCTTCGCGCAGGCGAAAACTCAAAGTGCCCAATACCAGTAACAATGGCAGACCTGCAGAAAACCCCAAAAACAGCATGCGCCAAGAGGCGGGTTCTAGATAAACACGCCAAGCATCAAGCCAACTAGGTTTGGCGGGCGTTGTGGAGAATTGACTTGTTGTATCGTTCATAGACCCTATTTTGAGGGCATTGGTCGGAGAAATTAGTATGCTTTTTAAACGTGCACTGCTTTATGCAGTTTTGATGTCTGTCTGTGCACTTGCTGGCGCGCCTGTCGTGGCGCGTGAAGGCGTCGAAGTAGGCAAAGAATCAGCATTTGCGAACTTGGTGCCTGCTGCAGAGGTAGAGAATTCTGCGCGCCAGCAGTATGCCCAAATGCTCAAAGAGGCGGCCAGTAAAAATGCGCTGGGCCCTGACGACCATCCCCAAGTTATACGTTTGCGTCGCATCTCCAAAGAACTCATACCTTTTGCATTGCAGTGGAATCCCCGTGCCAAAGACTGGAACTGGGAAGTGAACTTGATTGGTTCGAATCAAATCAACGCCTTTTGTATGCCGGGTGGCAAGATCGCTTTCTACACAGGTATCTTGAATCAACTCAAACTCAGCGATGACGAGGTGGCCATGGTCATGGGACATGAGATTGCACACGCACTTCGCGAACATGCGCGCGAACGTATGGGCAAATCGGTGGCGACCGATGGGCTCGCCAGAATTGGCAGCACGATTGCTGCTGCTGCGTTTGGCATCAACCCTAATTTGACGGACTTTGTTGCCAAGCAAGGCGCCAATTTAATCACGCTTAAATTCAGCCGAGACGATGAAACAGAGGCCGACTTGGTGGGAATGGAACTCGCAGCTCGGGCTGGATACAACCCCGAATCTGGCGTGACGTTGTGGCAAAAAATGAGCGAAGCCAATAAAGGTGCGCCACCGCAATGGTTGAGCACGCATCCTTCAGGCAGTTCACGTATCCAAGAAATTCAAGCCAATCTGCCTAAAGTAATGCCTCTATACGAGCGGGCTAAATTCTCGCGATAAATTTTTAAGTGCCACCCACGTAGGGGTTGCTGACGCGTTCGCGCCCAAATGTGCTCTCGGGGCCATGCCCTGGAATAAACACCGTATCGTTTCCCATCGGCCACAAGCGTTGTGTGATGCTGTCGATCAAATCTTGGTGATTGCCACGCGGAAAATCGGTGCGGCCAATACTGCCAGCAAACAACACATCGCCCACAAACGCGCGTTTGATCTCAGGTGAATAAAACACCACATGCCCTGGCGTGTGTCCGGGGCAATGGCGAACTTGTAGCGTGTGCTTGCCAAGCGTCACCGTGTCACCGTCGTGTAACCAGCGTGTAGGCGTGAACGCGCGGGAAGGCGGAAATCCATAACTCGCGGCTGCTTGTGCCAAGCCATCAATCCAAAACTGATCGCCTTCATGCGGCCCGATGATCGGAAGATTTAACCGCTCAGCCAATTCAGCAGTGCCGCCCGCATGGTCGATGTGTGCGTGTGTGATCCATATTTGCTCTAAGGTGACGCCGAGTTGTTTACATCCATCGAGCAGCATGTCTAAGTCACCGCCCGGGTCGATGATGGCGCCGTGCATGGTTTCGTCGCACCACACTACGGAGCAGTTTTGTTGGAATGGGGTGACAGGAATGGTTTCGTATTGGAGCATGA
>CAYFLF010000280.1:0-2420 GCA_964343725.1 uncultured Bordetella sp. | reverse complement strand
GTTGCAGATGTTGCAGATGTTGCAGATGTTGCAGATGTTCCAGATGTGGTTAAAGATTGGCTCGAATCACTTGCAGCACTTCCTTCTTGCGAAAGTTCAGTAGATGGGCTTCCCTTTAATTGGCTTTCTACCCACAAAATAATCAGGCCGCCCAAAATAAACGTGCTGGCCACTACTTCAGGCGTGAATAAATACATCTTGATTTGCTTACCAAAAAGCAATCCAAGCAACACTGCTGGTAAAAAAGCGATCACCACATTCGCCGCGAAGCGCCGAGCCGATATGTCTGATGGCAAGTCCAGAATAGTTCGGGAAATTTTTTGCCAATAGACCAAGATCACCGCGAAGATGGCGCCTGTTTGAATCGCGATATCAAAAACCTTGCCTTTTTCATCGTCTAGCCCCAACAATGCACCAGCCAAAATCAAGTGGCCCGTGCTTGAAATTGGTAAAAACTCAGTCAAACCTTCCACAATTCCCATGACTGCAGCTTTGAGCAACACAACAAAATCCATATAACTCCTTATGAAGCGCAAATTATCGCGTGACTACGCCCCTAAAATCAGGGGATGACGACATCTGCCCCTTCCGAAATTGAATCTGATCAAAAGCCAAGTAATTTTTTACGACAGATCATTGAAGCCGACTTAGCGCAGGGTACTTATGCCAATCGTCGTTGGGCAGGAACGCCTGGTGGTGCAGCACACCACGCCAATGCAAGCCCTGATCCTGCAAAAATTCGTACCCGTTTTCCTCCAGAGCCCAACGGTTACTTGCACGTGGGTCACGCCAAAAGTATCTGTATCAATTTCGGATTAGCGCGTGACTATGGTGGTGTTTGCCATTTGCGTTTTGACGATACCAATCCAGAAAAAGAAGACACCGAATTCGTCAACTCCATATTGGATGCGGTGCAATGGCTTGGGTTTTCATGGCAAGCCAATGGCACCTTACACCAATACCAAGCCAGTGACTATTTTGACTTTATGTATGCAGCTGCTGAACGCTTGATAGAAGCGGGTCATGCGTATGTCGACGAACAAACCGCAGATGAAATGCGTATCAATCGCGGTGACTTTGGTAAACCCGGCGTCAATAGCCCCTTTCGTTCGCGAAGTCCAGCTGAAAACTTATCGCGTTTTCGCGAAATGCGCGATGGAAAATTAGCGGACGGTGCTGCTGTGCTTCGCGCCAAAATTGACATGGCGTCGCCCAATATCAATATGCGCGACCCTGCCATTTATCGTATTCGCCGCGCTACACACCACAACACAGGCGATACATGGTGCATTTACCCGATGTACACATTCGCCCATCCGATCGAAGATGCACTAGAGCAAATTACCCACAGCATTTGCACTTTAGAGTTTGAAGACCAGCGGCCTTTTTATGACTGGCTCATGGATAGGCTATGCGAAAAAACCACACTGCATGACGGAAGCGTAGTTGACGGATTACTAGCTGCCCCAGCTCCAAAGCAATACGAGTTTGCGCGTCTCAACCTCACCTACGTCATCACCAGTAAACGCAAATTAGCGCAATTGGTCAATGAGAAAAAAGTCAACGGATGGGACGATCCACGCATGCCCACCATCGTTGGTTTGCGCCGCCGAGGATTCACGCCAGAGAGCTTGCAACTCTTCGCAGAACGCATTGGGGTGACCAAAAGCGACAGTTGGATTGACTACAGCACGCTTGAAGCCTGTTTAAGAGAAGACTTAGAAACCAAAGCCCACCGCGCCATGGCGGTGCTCAACCCCGTGAAGTTGGTTCTCACCAATTGGGATGACGTGATGGGCGAAGGACACATCGAGCCATGCGAACAAGCTGCACTACCGCATAAAAGTGATGCAGCAGACAACAGCACAGTCCCCATGCGTCACTTCACGATTGGCAAAGAAGTTTGGATAGAACGCGAAGACTTTGAAGAAGTTCCACCCAAAGGTTACAAAAGGCTTTTCCCAGGCAATAAAGTGCGACTCAAAGGTGGCTATGTCATTGAGTGCACAGGGTGCACCAAAGACGCGTCCGGAAACATCACGCAAATTCAAGCGACAGTCATCCCTGATACCAAAAGCGGCACCCCAGGTAGCGCAACTGTCAAAGCCAGTGCTGCGATCACATGGGTTGCAGTAAACGATGGTCTAAGCGCAGAAGTGCGTATGTACGATAGGTTGTTCAACGACCCGCAACCTGATGCTGGTGGCAAAGATTTTTTAACAGCACTCAATCCTGACAGCTTGAAAGTCATCACCGCTTACGTCGAACCATCATTGGCCAACAGCGCAGCAGGCCAACACTTCCAGTTCGAGCGCCACGGTTACTTTGTGGCAGATCGCATCGACCATGCACCAGGTAAGCTAGTCTTCAACAAGATTACAGGGCTTAAAGACACCTGGGCTAAGTAGCAAAATCGTCAG
>CAYFLF010000279.1:0-2427 GCA_964343725.1 uncultured Bordetella sp. | reverse complement strand
CCGCATTTCCACGATTTGGCGCACATCTTGTTTGACCAAGCATTGCTCGCTGAAGGTGGCTTGCCTGAAGACCCCGCCACTTATGTGAAGCGGGTCAATGCATTGCTCGTTTAAACCACCAATGCGGGCTCTTGCATAGCCTCGCATTGTTCTTCGAGCATATGAATTTGGCCGGCCCAATAGTCGCTGCTGCCAAACCATGAAAAGTGCTGCACAAACGCCGGGTCATCCCGGCGTTTTGCCAACCAAGCGCTGTAATGGATTAAGCGTAATGTTCGCAACGGCTCTATCAATGCCAACTCCGTGCGATTGAGTTCACGCATTTGCTCATAGCCTTCTAGCAAGAGGCTCAGTTGGTAGGTTTGCTGTTTTCTGTCCCCACTGATGAGCATCCATAAGTCCTGAATAGCAGGCCCCATACGCGCATCATCCAAGTCGACAAAGTGTGGGCCGCCGTTGGCTTGGTCTGTCGGTGTCCATAAGATATTGCCTGGATGGCAATCACCGTGCAAACGAATAGATGTGCTGGGGTGTGCTGCAAACACTTCACTTGCAATCGCAATAGCTTTGTCACACCATGATGTCCAATTGGTTTGCTGATCTAGTGGAATCACATTGTGTTCTAGTAGCCAATTGCGCGAATCGATTGCAAAGGTTTGCACATTCAAGGTCGGGCGTGTTGCAAATGCCTGTTGCTGACCAACGACATGGATACGCGCAATAAAACGTCCCACCCACTCCAGCACTTCTTCGTCATCTAGCTCAGGTGTGCGACCACCACGACGCGGACTCACACTGAATGCAAAGCCAGCCGCATGGTGCAGTGTTTGACCGTGAAGCGCCAAAGGACCGACCATGGGAATTTCTTCTCGCATTAACGCATCTGCAAATGCGTGTTCTTCCAATATCTGTTCGTCACTCCAGCGCGCTGGTCTATAGAACTTAGCGACTACGGCTTGCCCATCATCGAGCATGACTTGGTAGACACGGTTCTCGTAAGAGCTCAATGCCATCAACCTGCCATCGACGGGCAGACCTAGATCGGACAAAGCGTCTAAGACGACATCGGGTGTGAGCGCTTCATAGGCATGTGCCACTTGCAACTTATGCGCCCCAGACCAAATCTTTGCCAGCTTTATGTGCGCGTTGCAGCATGTCAATAAAAGGGGTTGCCCGTTGTTTCAAACTGACGGGTTGCTCGCGATCCGTGGCAGTGCTCTTTGCTTCATCTACATCTTGTGCTTTTTGCGCCTTTATTTGTGCCAGTGCATCTTCTTCTTGTTGCACTGCACGACGCAAAGCTTCGATCGCCTCTGGCATTTCGGCAACTTCCACAATGCCTTTTGGCGCAGGCTCTTTACCAATGATGCGCAATATCTGTTTGCCATTGGCCTCGAGCATGATGAGGTCTGCAGTCGCTTTGGATTTAAATTTATAGAGCATGGCGTGATTGAGTTCTTGATTGTGCTCTTGATTGTGCGCTCAATAATGCTGTTATGGATGGCCTAAGAGTTTATCCACCACTGCATGGAATGCCTCTGGTTTTTCGAACATCACCCAATGGCCTGCATCGGGCACCACATGAAAACTATCCAATCGATGCAGAACTTCGGGCACACGCTTGAGCGTGTTTTTATACAAGGCATCTTTTTCACCCCAGATTCCGTGTACAGGGCATGTCCATTTGTCTTGCAATCCCAAGAGCACATCGGTTCTTGCAATCCGGCGTTTACGCAAACGGTCTCTGCTGACATTGTGAATTTGTAAGTCAATGATCTCTTCGCTTGCACTGCTCTCATGCGCAAACATCATGGACATTAAGTTGTGTTTATGCACTGTGCGTTGCTGTTGCTCATTCATGTCAGGTGTCATGCCACGCATGGGAAGTGATTTCTCGAACAACCCTAAAGCAGGAATTCCCACCATCACCATTTGCTTGAACAACTTCGGTTGTTCTGCTGCCAATAAGCCTGCCGTTAAGCCACCGAATGAAAAGCCTAGCAAATCGACTGCTTGTCCTTGAAACGCTTGGTCTAGGACTTCACCCACGAAAGGCGCCAAACTATCGGCATCACTGACTTGTGGCGGCAGTGCAGAGTCTCCGCATCCAGGTAAGTCGAGCGCCCACACACAGCGCGTTTGCGCCAAGTGCTGCACATTGCGCACCCAATGGGTCCAACTTCCAGAACCACCATGCAGCAACACGAGTGGCGTTGTATTGCCTGCATGTTCTTGACCCCATACATGCCACACCACGTCACCCCATCTGTGGTTTTGTACTTTTCGGTGCGCATGTGTCAAGGCATCCGCAATCAGAGGCATGGCTTACTCCATGAAAAATGCCCGCAAACAGCGGGCATTTGAAGTGGTTGCGCGAGGAGGATTTGAACCTCCGACCTTTGGGTTATGAGCCCAACGAGCTACCAG
>CAYFLF010000278.1:0-2433 GCA_964343725.1 uncultured Bordetella sp. | reverse complement strand
TACAGCGCGCAGGCCGCTTGGTCAGCAAAGACCAATTGGTGGAGCGTTTATGCGAATGGGGCGAAGAAGTCAGCAACAACGCCATCGAGGTATATATCCACCGCTTGCGCAAAAAAATCGAGCGTGACCCCATCCGCATTGCCACCGTACGCGGCTTAGGTTATTGCCTCGAAAAAATCCCCAACTAAGCAACACGCTTTGGCATGGTGAAGCTCTTTCAGCTACGGCGCAAATCGCTGTTTGGGCAAATTCTCGATTGGATGCTCACCCCGCTGCTTTTGCTTTTGCCTTTGAGCGTGATGTTGTCTTGGGTGGTGGCTGAGAGCATTGCAGGTCGCCCGTTTGACCGCGGTCTAGAGCACAACGTCAAAGCATTGGTGCAATTGGTTAAAACCGATCAGCATCACATCTTGTTCAATCTGCCGTCCCCTGCACGTGAAATTTTGCGCGCTGACGATGCGGACACGATTTATTACCAAGTCATTGGAACCCAAAGCGAGTTGATCAGCGGCGACCGCGACTTTCCTCTCCCGCCAGAAGACGAAAAAGTCACGCCAGGTGAAATGCATTTGCGTGACGACAAATTGCAAGGCACCAATATCCGCGTGGCCTATGTGTGGGTCAAAACAGATCTGCCACATGCCAAACCTGTGCTGGTGCAAGTGGGCGAAACGCTTGAAAAACGTGCGGTGCTGGCAACTGAAATTATCAAAGGCGTCTTGCTACCGCAATTGGTGATCTTGCCTTTGGTGGTGCTGTTGGTTTGGCTGGCGCTAGGCCACGGCATTGAACCGCTCAACGCATTGGGCGAGCGCATTCGCCAACGCAAACCCGATGACCTGAGCCCGCTTGAGGGCCACTACGTCCCCAAAGAAATTGCCCCCTTGGTAGGGTCGTTTAATGATTTGCTCACGCGTCTGAAAGATTCCATCTCTACCCAAAAGCGGTTCTTGGCAGATGCGGCCCATCAACTCAAAACACCGCTTGCTGGTTTGCGCATGCAAGCTGACTTGGCGCAACGTGAGGGCTCTGACACGCAAGAGCTCAAAAAATCTTTGCAATTGATTGGACGCGCCAGCATCCGCGCGACCCATACCGTCAACCAATTGTTGTCCCTCGCGCGCGCTGAAAGCGGACACACCTCGATCGCGCGCGCGCCCTGCAATATGGTGGAGTTAGCGCAATCTGTGATCCAAGACTCACTACCCCTTGCTATGGAGAAACATATCGACTTGGGCTATGAGGGCGTCAGCGCTGACAGCCGAGGCGTTAGGGTTTTGGGCAATGCAACATTGCTCAAAGAATTGATCCGCAATTTGGTCGACAACGCCATGAACTACACACCGTCTTGCGCTGAGTCTCCTGGCGTCATCACCGTGCGCGTGCTCAGCGACACGGCTGGCAAAGTGGTGGCCTTGCAAGTCGAAGATTCAGGCCCGGGCATTCCCACCACCGAGCGTGAACAAATATTCCAACCTTTTTACCGTGCGCTTGGCACCGAGGTCGATGGTTCTGGGCTCGGTCTTGCCATCGTGATGGAAGTGGCGCAACTACACGACGCAACCATCAACGTGCAAGAGGCAGCGCCTGGCAAGCCCAACCCTGGGGCCAGTTTTACCGTTCGGTTTCAGCACACATTAGCCTGAGCAGTCACGCACACGACAAATAAAGGGTGGTGCAACTACCAAGCATTAGGGTAATGCCCCCTTTCTACCTCGCATATTTCTCCTAAAAATGACCTCCTCGCAGGTGGCCCTGTTCAGTTGCGGTTTGGCCCTTTGGCTTGTCTCTTTGGTGCGTGTGCATTTCACATGTTGTGTTTTTAGGAGTTCTCTTGATGTCGCATTCCACAAACTTCCGTTCACTTCGTAGGCTTGCTACGGCTAGCGCTTTACTTGGCGCGCTTTTGGGCGTATTGGCTAGCCCACAAGTTTTGGCGCAAGCCGCGAACACCAAGCCGATTCGAATTGGAGTGCCCACCTCGGTGCAATTACAAGTCGGGCGTGACACCCTCACCGCCGTCAAGATGGCGGTCGATGACATCAACAAAAAAGGCGGTGTGCTCGGTCGCAAATTCGAGTTTGTCGCTGCCGATGAGACAGAGAACCCAGAAACTGGCATCAGCGCCATCAAAAAGCTCACCGCCGATGAAAAAGTCGACTTGCTGATTGGCGGCTACACCAGCGGCGTGACCTTGGCGCAGTTGCCACACATCTCTGCCGCCAAAACCATTTATTTGGGCGTTGGTGCCGCCTCGCCCTCCATCACCGCCAAAGTCAAACAAGACTATGACAACTACAAATACATCTTCCGCGTCGGACCTATCAATGCCGCGCACCAAGCGCGTAGCTTGGTCGACTACATCTCCAATTTTGTGATTGGTGAACTAGGCTATAAAAACATTGCCATCGTGGGCGAAAACGCCAAGTGGGT
>CAYFLF010000277.1:0-2433 GCA_964343725.1 uncultured Bordetella sp. | reverse complement strand
TTGCCTAACTCAAATTGGTAGTTGTATTCATCCAGCACCAGAGGCACGTTGCCACGCAAAAGGCGCATGTACACCGGTCCTTGATGTGCTGCAATTTGTGGCACCGCTTGTTCGATGTCGAGCGCGTCACAGGGGTCTACTACTGTGAGTCCTGGGATAGCGCGCATCATTGCCAAATCTTCAGTGGCTTGGTGGCTGGGGCCATACCCTGTTGTCAGGCCAGGCAAAGCACAGCAGATTTTCACATTGAGGTTTTCTTCCGCTATGACTTGGTGGATAAAGTCATACGCACGACGTGTGCCAAATACTGCATAAGTCGTGGCAAATGGCACCAACCCAGTTTTTGCCATGCCACCAGCAGCGCCCATCAGCAACTGCTCGGCCATTCCCATTTGAAAAAAACGATCTGGATAGGCTTGAGCAAACAGATGCAAATCGGTGTATTTGGCTAAATCAGCCGTCATGCCGACTACTTCGGGATGGTTGGCAGCATAAGCAACCAAGGCCTTACCAAAGGGAGCGGCATGCACCCGTTGGTCATCTGAGGCAATAGAAGCAATCATGGCTGAAGTGGTCAGCCGAGGTTTTTTATCAGTGACTGCACTCATAGACGAATTCCTTCCGGACAATTTGCATCCAATACATCCAATGCCTGTTGCCACTCTGGCGGGTCCACGCGGATGAAATGGTTTTTCTCTCGGGTTTCTAAAAATGGCACGCCTTTGCCCATCAAGGTGTCACACAAAATGACGCGAGGCTTGGCTTCTGGCAATGAACGAGCCGTATCAAATGCACGCACTACCGCTGGCAGATGATTGCCGTCTACGCGTTGCACATGCCATCCAAACGAGGCCCATTTGTCTGCGAGCGGCTCGAAGGCCATCACCTGAGTGGAGGGGCCATCGGCTTGCTGGTTATTGATGTCCACGATGCAAATTAAATTACCCAATCCATGGTGCGAAGCAGACA
The DNA here is from genome assembly GCA_964343725.1 of uncultured Bordetella sp. Lineage (GTDB taxonomy): Bacteria > Pseudomonadota > Gammaproteobacteria > Burkholderiales > Burkholderiaceae_C > Limnohabitans. The sequence goes on along the minus strand of CAYFLF010000277.1, from coordinate 1,464 downwards.
TAGCGGCTTCCCACGTAGAGCCCTCATTGAGTTCCCCATCGGACATCGAGTTGTAAACAAAAGCCGGATTTCCTTGATGGCGCAAACCAAGCGCCATACCCACCGCAATGGGTAAACCTTGGCCAAGCGAGCCACCCGATATTTCCATACCCGGTGTGTAAGTTGCCATGCCTGACATGGGCAAGCGACTGTCATCGCTGCCATAGGTTTCAAGCTCGGACTCAGGGATGATCCCTGCTTCGATCATGGCCGCGTAATGCGCGATAGCGTAGTGACCATGCGAGAGCAAGAAGCGGTCACGTCCTTCCCACTCAGGCTCGTTCGCCCGAAAGTTCATGGCATGCCCATAGGCCACTGCCAACACATCGGCATATCCCAAGGCCTGTCCTACATAGCCTTGACCTTGCACTTCTCCCATGCGCACGGCATATCGACGAATGCGCCAAGCGCAGTTAGCAATTTCTTGAAGATTACTCATAGTGTGTTTGTAGGTCAAAAATTAACGCAAGATCAACCAAGGCAAGTACGCAAAACCCAACAGCAGTGCGATAGCTACGGCGTAGAAAGGAATTAACTCGTACACCACATTGACAAAATCAATGAATCAGCATGCCGCCGTTTACGTCTAGGGTGATGCCGGTGCAGTACTTAGATAAATCGCTGGCGAGAAATACAACGCACCCTGCCACATCGTTTGGTTCACCAATGCGTCCCAATGGAATCCCTTCCAAAATTGCTTGTCGTTTATCTTCTGAAATCTTGCCCTTGATGATGTCAGTGGCAATCAAGCCAGGCGTCACGCAATTGACACGAATGTTGTTGCCCCCATATTCGCGAGCCATCGCACGGGCTAATCCAAGTACACCTGCCTTAGCAGCCGAGTAATGGGGGCCGCCCAAAATGCCCCCTCCGCGTTGAGCAGAGACAGAAGAGATACAGACGATGGAGCCACTATTTTGGGCAATCATCGAAGGAATTACTGCTTGCGATGCGTATAGCGTGCCACGCAAACTCACATCTAAGATGCGGTCGTAATCGCCGCCTGTGATGTCCAGAAATTTAACGGGTTGGGTGATTCCAGCGTTGTTGACCAAGATATCGATGCGACCAAACTTGGCTTTGATTTGCGCAACTGCTGCTTCGCATGACGCTTTATCCGTCACATTACCGACAAGGCCAAAATGATCCGCACCGAGTTGTGCTGCGGCAGCTTGCGGGTTGGCCCCCTCCAAATCCAGGATGGCGACTTTGGCACCCTGCGCCACCATCATGCGAGCGGTGGCAAAGCCTAGACCGTTTAAACCAGCACCGCCAGTGATGACGGCCACCTTGTCCTTGAGAAGCATGCAAGTCTCCTTATTGTTTGTGTTTTTTAAATCTAAGCATATTGTTTAACTAACAACATGAACGCTTTAACTCAAAAAATATATCTCACCCTAAGCTTAGGGTTTGCTAGAACAATAA
>CAYFLF010000276.1:0-2435 GCA_964343725.1 uncultured Bordetella sp. | reverse complement strand
GCGTCGACAAATCGGGCATTTTGACTTCGGGGAAGACTTCAAAAATAGCGTCAAAAGCCATTTCGCCCTCAGGCGCGCCTTCTTTTTCGCTGATGCGGGGCTGGCCTGCCACACGCAAATTGGCCTCTGTTGCAGCGGCTTGGAAAACCTCGCCAACTTTGTCATTCATGACTTCATATTGCACTTGGTAGCCATAGCGCTGTCCGATGATGTTCATCGGCACTTTGCCTGGACGGAAACCGTCTACCTTGACTTGGCGCGACAGGCGCTTTAAGCGGGAGTCCACTTCTTTGGCAATGACATCTACAGGCAAGGTCAAGGTGATCTTGCGCTCCAGTTTGTCTAAAGTTTCTACGGTCACGGCCATCTTTTTCTCCTGAATTGGCATTGCCAGCAGCCTCGCCTCGAGTGAGCGGGTTGCTGATCTATACGAGTGGTGCGCGGGGCGGGACTCGAACCCGCACAGTATTGCTACCGTCAGGACCTAAACCTGGTGCGTCTACCAATTTCGCCACCCGCGCATTTTTCTCAAAAACAATAACGGGCGGCCCTTTTTGCTGGGGCTGCCCGTTTGAAATCGGTCAGCCCGCCATTTTAGACGGCTTTTCTACTCGAAACCATGCCGCGTACATAGCCGGCAAGGCGAGCAAGGTCAAAACCGTCGCCACCACGAGGCCTCCCATGATGGCGACCGCCATCGGACCCCAAAAGACGCTACGCGTGAGCGGAATCATGGCCAACACCGCGGCCGCTGCTGTCAGCACGATCGGGCGCAAGCGACGCACGGCGGATTCGACGATCGCTTCCCACGCAGGCACACCGTTGGCGCGGTCTTGCTCGATTTGGTCAATCAAAATGACCGAGTTGCGTTGAATCATGCCCATCAACGCGATCACACCGAGTAAAGCCACAAAGCCAAATGGCCTGTCGAGCACCAACAAAGCCCCTGCCACCCCCGCAATGCCCAAGGGTCCAGTTACAAAAACCAACACGGCACGGCTAAAACTTTGCAATTGCAACATCAACAAGGTGAAGGTAATGAACAGCATGACGGGCATACCCGCTGAGATCGAACTCGAGCCTTTGGAGCTTTCTTCCACCGCGCCAGCGACTTCGATGCGGTAAATACCTCCATCCGACTTCGCCCATTGGGCTTCCAAAACTTTGAGTTGCGGCAAAAGCTCTTTGGTCACGGTTGCGCCTTGCAGCCCTTCGATGATGTCGCACTGCACGGTGATGGCGTATTCACGACCTTCACGCCACATCACGCCAGGCTCCCAGGTGAACACGGGTTTGATGATTTGCGTCGCGGGAATCATGCGACCAGTTCCGGTGGGCAAATAGGCGTTGGTCAAGTCGGTGATCGCATCGCGCTCACTGGCTGGCTGGCGCAACACGATGTCGATGAGTTTGTTGTCTTCGCGAAATTGCTCGACGGTGGAGCCCACCAACAAGGTGCGGATCGCCTGCGCGATGGATTGGCTGGTAACCCCCAATGCGCGGGCTTTGGCTTGGTCGACATCCAGGCGAATGACTTTGACGTTTTCGTTCCAGTTGTCGTTGGTGCCGCGGGTCGATGGGCTGGCACGCATGGCGGCTTTGACTTCATCGGCATAGACGCGCAGTTGCGCGGGGTCAGGCCCCATCACGCGAAACTGCACGGGGTAAGGCACAGGCGGGCCATTGGGCAAGAGTTTGACGCGGGCGCGGGCTTCTGGGAACTCTTGCGCCAGCATATTGGGCAAAGCTAGTCGCAAGGCCTCACGACGTTTCAAGTCTTTGGGCACCAAGATGAGTTGCGACACATTGGTCTGCGGAAACACTTGGTCCAAGGGCAAATAAAAACGTGGCACGCCTGAACCAATCCAAGTGCTGACGGTTTCGACCCCTTCTTCTTGGAGCAAACGCTTTTCTACCGCTTGGGTGATTTTTTCGTTGGCTTTAAAGGGGGTGCCTTCTGGGAACCACAAATCAACCAATATCTCTGGGCGGCTCGAGTCTGGGAAAAACTGCTGCTGCACCTTGCCCATGCCCACTAGCCCCAAAACAAACAAAAGCACGGTGATGCCAATCGCCTTCCAGCGGTACTCCACACACCAAGTCACCGCAGCGCGAAATCGCTTGTAAAAAGGGCTGTTAAAAAGTTCCGGCTCGCCGTCGTGGGTATGCGCGGGTTTATCTCTCAGCAAGAGCGTGCCCAAATACGGCACGAAATACACCGACACCCACCAACTCAACAGCAAAGCGATCACCGTCACCGCAAAGATGGCGTAGGTGTATTCGCCCACGGTGGACTTGGCCATGCCAATCGGCAAAAAGCCGGTGGCGGTAATCAAGGTGCCCGTGAGCATGGGCATCGCGGTGACTTCATAGGCGAAGGTGGCGGCACGGACACGGTCGTAGCCCTCTTCCATTTTGCGCACCATCATCTCCAC